>JAHFEQ010000028.1:11870-24182 GCA_023248395.1 Nitrospirota bacterium | reverse complement strand
TCCTCATGACCCGGATGAGAGAAATGCAGAGGGAAGAGACCCATTTCTGAGGACATCAAATAAATACAGTGCGTTATGTCTGACATGTCATCAGAAGTAGCTAACAGGTAACTGTAGACTGTAGTCGCAGGCTTTAGCCTGCGTTAGAAGCAAGTAGTAAGAAAAGGAGGGTAGGAAAAATAAAGGGTAATTTAGCTTGTCATTGCGAGCGAAGCGAAGCAATCTCTAAATACTCCTTTATCCCCCCATTACAAAAGGGGGGCTGGGGGGGATTAATAACACTGGCTGTCATAGCCCTATTAGCAGGCTGTGCAGCTCCGCAGAAGGAGGTAGAACTTATATGGCCTCTTCCTCCAGAGCAACCGAGGATAAAATATTTGTACACCATATCGTCTGAAGATGATGTAACAGAGGAAACGCTTACAAGAAAACTAAAAGAGACCGTAATCGGTAAGGATGTAACCTCGCAGTTAGGCAAACCCTATGCCGTTCATGCTGACAGGGATGGGCGGATACTCGTAGCAGACAGCGCCTGGGGGAAAGTACTCATATTTGATAAGAAGAATCACAAATTTTCAGTAATCGGTGAGGAGGGGGGAGGGGTACTTAGCAAGCCCCTCGGTGTTACTACAGACTCTGCTAACAACATCTATGTTACTGACACGGTACAAAACAGGGTAATTGTGTATGACAAGGCGGGGAAATTCATAAAGGCCATGGGAAAGGAAGGAGTCTTAGAACAGCCGGTCGGGATAGCCCTAAACGAGGCCTTGGGCCGTGTATACGTCGTGGATACAAAAAAACACAATATCCAGGTGATGGATATGGACGGGAATATCGTGAAAACCATTGGCCAGCGTGGGACAGCAGATGGGGAGTTTAATTTCCCAACCAATATAGCTATTGGAAAAGATAACGCAGTATATGTGATGGATTCTTTCAATTTCAGGGTTCAGATATTTGACAAGGATGGAAACTTCTTAAGAAAGTTTGGTGGGGTAGGAACGGGTCTTGGGATGTTCTCAAAGCCTAAGGGGATTGCCCTCGATAGTGAGGGGCATATATACGTGGTGGATGCCGCCTTTAATAATGTTCAGATCTTTGATAGAGAGGGGAGGCTACTGCTCTTCTTTGGAGAAATGGGGAATAAACCAGGTCAGTTCTGGCTGCCTGCAGGGATGTACATAGATGAAGAGGATAATATATACGTAACGGACCAGTATAATAAACGGATAAACGTGTATAAATACCTTGGAGGAGATATAACACAATAATTAATAATTTAAGGAGGTGAAAATGAAGGTAATCCTCAAATCAAGACATGCTAATATACAAAAAGGAGGTGAAAATAAAATGAAATATTCAAGAATAATCCTTACCCTTGGCGTAGTCACTTTCGTTTTAGCAGCAGCAACCCTTATAACATCCTGGGCTGCAGAAGATGTGCGGAATTCTAAGCATAATCTGTCGACGAACCCTGACATCCTGGCAACTGGGACAACAGAAGTCTGTGTGTTCTGTCATACACCGCATGGGGGTGATACCACGGTTGCAGGAGGAGCGGCGCCTCTATGGAACCGTAATCTCTCCACAGCCACGTACACGGTGTATACAAGTCCGAACTTCGATGCCGCAGGTACTACCCCGGGCACCCCAAAGGGGGTATCAGTGGCCTGTCTGAGCTGTCACGATGGAACGGTAGCTTTTGACTCGCTCTTCAACTTTGGTGGGTCAGGAAGTACAGATACTATAAATTTTACCGGCCCATATGTGGATACAGACAATACGTTTAAGGAGACCGACAGATCAGCAGGGGGGCCATCTCCCTATCCAAACCTGGGAACGAACCTATCTAATGATCACCCTATATCGATGGAGATACCGTGCACGACTGATCCACAGTTTAGTGAGATATGTGGACATATTGATACTGCCCTGTTAACAGCAAATAAGGTTAGTCCTATATACAGGGGTGCTGTATCAACACTCCCCACAGATAAAAGGGATCAGTTGAGGGCATACCCATCTGTAGCTGGAAAGGCCTATATCGAGTGTGCCTCATGCCACAACCCGCATGAAAATACGAGCACACGTTTCTTGAGGTATCCATCGTTCGTTGGGACCTCCGATGAGGCAGCAGTAGGAGGCGCCAGCGCCCTAAACGCTGATCGTAATGCAGGAAGCTTGCTCTGCCTGAGCTGTCATCAGAAGTAGTGAGTTGTACTGTTTTTTGGTAGATGTTTTGTATAATCAGGGTAGGGGAGGAAAGGCTTCCCTACCCTTTTCGTCTTTAACCGTTGTCATGCTTTCTCGTATGACAGACAAGAAATAAATGAAGGGAGAGGGGTGATTGCACCTCCAGCAGATAAACCTCTGTATAAGATTATCCTTTATTATCGTATTTATTATCTCTATTATATCCTTTATACCCGGCAAATCACAATCACAGGCCTTAAATCTCAACGGTCTCATAGAGCTTGACTACAACTCTACAGTCACCAGCAGTAAGACCTCAGGTGAAAAGTCGGGAAGCAGGACCTCAGACTTCCTGCAAAGATATGTCATCAGTGGATCAGGCGTTATCGTTGATCCGAGATTATCCTCCTATGCAGCCAGCATCGGTATTACAGATTCTTTATACAGGAGTAAGCCTGCAGCCGGGGAGTCTACAAAGGTAGGGCGTGACACCCTGACCTACAGTCTGCAGATGAATCTCCTCCCCACCAGTTCCCCTATTAACCTCTTTGCCCAGAGGAATATAATCGCTATAGAAAATGCCCCGGATCTAATCTCTGACACCTATAGCGTCGGTTGGTTTACCACGATAAGGACTCTCACAACACTCAGGGCAACATTATTGCAGATAGGGACTGAGTATGATGATCCCACTAACCCAAGGGATACAAGGATAAGGATAGCAAACCTGGGCCTGACACAAAGATTCAGGACAGGTTCCCTAACAGCCAACTACCAATATACAGACTACCTCGTCACCACCAAAGATAAAGAGACGAGCAGCAAGGTGAACAGTTATAGTATCCGTGGGGAAAACAAGCTCACCCCTTCTCTCTTCCTGAGCGGCAATGTAACCTATTTCCCCAAAGGGAGTTTCTTTGCTCCAGGGATTACTACCACGGCAGAGACAACAGGTGAGATAGGACTGCTTCATCAGCTTGAAAGATTTAACCAGAGTGTCAACTATACCTTTCGAAAGACCCAGAGTGGCGATATAGAGAGAGACTCTCTCGCCTATAGTATGAATTATCGCCCTCGCGGCAAGACCGATTACAGGGCCGATGCGCTCTACTCCACAACAGGCTCTCCCCAGTCAGACACCAGTGAATATCGTGTTGGAGGGGGGGTTGTCCACCGGCCATTTTATGGATTATCCGTTATAGCCAATTTGATGCTACACCACTTTGATGTCTCAGGGATAACAGAGAACAGGACAGATCGAATTGGGACTATGGCAGGTATCAACTATTTTAAACTGCTGGACTTATTCAATCTTAACAGCAGCTACACGGCGGATCACAGTGTTGTCCTGTCAAACCAGCCTGGTGCAGAAGGGACTATCATTACTCAGACGGCCTCCATGGGCCTTCAAACCCGTACACTCGAAACCGCACAAATCCTCGGCTCTTACACCTTTCTTCTGAGAAGTAACAATATCGTGCCAACAGATAACAGACAGGAACAGACAGCACGTTTAGAGGCCGTCAGCAGTTATTTCAGAAGATGGGTACTCCGTGCATCAACAACCTACTCCAATATCCTGCGTTACGGGGACACCTTTCTATTTGATACAAGGGCAGAATACTTTCCAATAACCGGTACCACCCTTGCCGGAGGGTACAGGCTTTCTAATTTTCCGAGTGCTACAAACTCCCAGGATTCACAGTTATACTTCCTGGAAGGTTCCCATTACCGGTATTTAACCAGAAGACTCGGACTGAATCTTATGGCTCATGGAGAGCGGGAAGAGCTTAGAACTACCGAAAAGAACAGGGGAACATTCACATCTATTCTTAACTACCAGTTTGGTAAAATCAACATCAATTTTGAATTCCGCGAGGACTATACAAAATACCCGGAATCTGTATATAATATCCAGTCATACTTCGTAAGGGCGAGCAGGCCGTTTTAGGTATCAGGTTGTAGCCGCAGGCTTCAGCCTGCGTCAGAAGTTAGAAGTCAAAAGTAAGAGATAAGATGAAAAAGAAATTACAAGGTACTTTTTTACTGTGCATCATCTGCCTCGTGAACCTTCTCCTCTTCGGCTTCACGTTTCCGGAGCCTTCAGGAAAAGAGAGGGTCGTGTGGCCCTTGCCTCCGGATTCCCCTAAGATAGCCTATATCATGAGTATCGAAAGCCCTAAGGATATTGGCGTTAAGAAGTCCATATTCCGGAGATTTATTGAAGTCTTCACTGGAACGGAACCAGAACCACGTATTCTCAGACCCACTGCCGTGATATCAGACGGCAATGGAACGGTATACGTGACAGATACCGGCCTTCAGGTGATACACGTATTTGATTTAAAAAAAAAGAAATACAGACAGGTTTTTAAACTGATCAGTGAACCTCAGCCTGGCAGACTACTCTCACCTGCAGGGATAGCGCTGGACAAGGAGAATAATCTCTATGTATCTGACTCTGTCCTGAAAAAGGTCTTCGTTTTTGATAATAGTGGCAAGCTCGTCTCCTCTATCGGTTCAAATGGAGAGTTTGGAAGACCTGCAGGGCTCGCACTGGACTCATCACGGGAAAAACTTTACATCACTGACGCAATAAACCATCAGATATGGGTATATGACCTGAAAGAAAAAGGCCTTTCCTCTTTCGGTAAGAGAGGAAAGGAACAAGGGGAGTTCAACTTTCCTACACATATCGCAGTCGACTCCAAAGGGGATATCTATATCACGGATGCCTTAAACTTTCGCATTCAGATATTCAATCCTGAGGGAAAATTTAATAATACCATAGGGACGCTGGGCAATACACTCGGGACATTCTCAAAACCAAAGGGCATCGGTGTAGACAGGGAGGAGCATATCTACGTTGTCGATAATCTCTATGATACGATCCAGATATTCAACCGCACAGGGGAATTACTTCTCAACTTTGGCACTCATGGGGGCGGTAGGGAAGGACTATGGCTGCCCAATGGTCTCTATGTTGATAAAGACGGCTATATCTACATTGCTGATACCTACAATGAACGGGTTCAGGTATTTAAGTATCTTCATTAAAGGCAGAGGTAAATCGATTCTTTGGGGGGTAATCATAGGCCTTGTTCTTGGCCCTGCAAGCGCTATTGCAAGTAGTACGGGACAATCAGGCAAGCCTATTGAAGGGGGTATCGCCAAAAAGAAGGGGGATATCTCTGTTGGGAAAAGAGTCTATAATAAGTACTGCCATTATTGTCACGGAATGGAAGGAAGAGGAGATGGGGCGATAGCCATTGGTCTTACACCGCATCCGGCAAATTTTGTTGCGGATGTGGATAGGATGAAAAAGGGAGATCAGGAGCTTTTTGAATCTATATCAAAGGGTATTCATAGAGAGATCGGCGGGGATGAACTGGCCATGCCTCAGTGGAACCTTATACTGACAGAAGATGAAATATGGAGTGTATTGGCGTATGTAAGATACCTCTCGGAGAAGGGGCGCACGGAAGATGCCAAAGATAGAAAAAATCGGTAGGTTTTTTCTTCTTCTCCCTGCCCTCTTATTCCTGATTGTTTATCCATCGACAAGAGGACATGCTTTAGAGAGTGATTACGATTCAGTGACCGGAAAACCAATATGTATGAATTGCCATGCAAGTGATAAGAAGCCCTCTATTGATTATTCACGTGACGACTCTTGCTTCGCATGTCATGGCCCCGGACTTAGTGATAAATATAAGCATATTGACTCCAAATATGATAAAACAATCTCTCTTAATCTTCTCACACAAGGGGGGGGGAAACCACAAATATCCCCTGATATGGCATACATACCTGCAGGAGAATTTACCATGGGTTCAAACGAGTGGTGGCCTAAGAGCCAACCTGAACATAAAAGATTTTTAAATGCCTTCTATATTGATAAATTTGAGGTCACAAATAAAAAATATAAGAAATTTGTGGAAGCGACCAAACGGACCCCGCCTGCACATTGGATTAGCGGTGGGTTTCCCGAGGATCGGGCAGACCATCCAGTAGTCTTTGTAAGCTGGTATGATGCAAATGACTTCTGCAAATGGGAGGGGAAGAGGCTCCCTACAGAACCAGAATGGGAGAAGGCGGCAAGAGGGACAGATAAGAGGACCTTTCCCTGGGGTGACAAGTTTGAGCCAAAAAGCGGAAATATGCCGCAGTATGGGAAAAATGACACCATGCCTGTGGGAAGTTTTGAAAATGGAAAGAGCCCTTACGGTGCCTATGACATGGCCGGAAATGTCTGGGAATGGACCTCTGATTGGTTTAAACCCTATCCTGGCAATACCCATCCTGATGAAAATTACGGAGAAAAGTATATGGTGGTAAGGGGCGGCTCGTGGTATGACTGCACCTATTATAAATGTGGTATCAGCGCCCCCACCTATAACAGGATATTTTTTAATCCCATGACCATGAATAATAATTTTGGCTTTCGATGCGCCAGGGATGCTGAATAGTACAGAGAGGAGATGTTCTTTTATGTTCATTGTTATCCTGTTATTAGTTGCTATCTTCACCGGCTGTACACCAGTCACTCCAAAAGATATGATCTATGTCCCTGCCGGTGAATTCTTTATGGGGAGTAATGAAGTGGACACTGAGGCAAAGTCACTCCAGTATGGGAACAAAATACCGTGGTTTGCAAATGAGAGACCGATGAGGAAGATATACCAGAAGGCATTTTTCATTGATAAATATGAGGTCTCAAACAAAAGGTACAAGCAATTTGTAGATGCAACAAAGCACGAGGCCCCTTCATACTTTAGCCAGATAAACCTTTCTGAGATTGAAAATCTCCCGGTGACCGCTGTGAGCTGGTTTGATGCAAAGGAATTTTGCAAGTGGGAGGGGAAGAGGCTCCCGGCCGAGGCAGAATGGGAAAAGACAGCACGGGGGACAGAGGGGAAACGGTATCCATGGGGAAATGATTTCGATGCCTCAAAGGTGAATGGATCGGGCAATCACAACGGCCCTATGGATGTTACAAGCTTAGAGGCCGGCAAGAGCCCATTTGGTGCGCATCACATGGCAGGAAATGTATATGAATGGACAGAGAGCTGGTATGAAAAATATGAAGGCAATGAGTATGATGATAAGGATTATGGCAGGAATTTTAAGGTCGTCCGGGGTGGAAGCTGGGGAGGGCTTGGTCATTATTCGCTTGTAATCTACCTCCGTGCAACTTACAGATTCCCGATAAATCCAGACAGCAAGTATGAGGACCTCGGGTTCAGATGTGCTAAGGATGTAAGTTGACGCTGAAAAATGCTCATCTGCGGCGTCAGGACTTCGGATTTGAGCCTCAACATACTAAAAAGTATGCCTCGGCTCAAATCCTTGTCCTTCCTTGCACCTGAGCATTTTTCAGCGTCAACTTGTTTTGGGGAGTCTCTATGGAAAGAGAAAAAGAGATACTGCGCACCCATATCGCTGGTCATCACATGAAACAGACCCGCCAGAGGGAGGTAATCCTCGAGGCATTCCTGAAGGCCGGGGGGCATGTAAGCGCTGAAGAGTTATACTACAAGGTAAGTAAGCGCGCCTCCTCTATCGGCCTGGCCACTGTATACAGGACATTAGGCCTGTTATGTGAATGCGGCATTGCGCAGCAACGAGAATTTGGCGAAGGCCGTACGCGCTTTGAGATCGTACACGAATACCACCAGCACCACGACCACCTTATATGCACAAAGTGCGGCAAGATTATTGAGTTTGAAAATCCTAACATTGAACGGCTTCAAGAGAAGGTCGCAAAAGATAATGACTTTACCGTATATACTCATAAGTTGGAGATATACGGGCTATGCTCAGAGTGTAAGTAATTCATATATCCTCTTACTCTCTATCAGCTTCTGCAGCTCATCATCCTGCCCCATATATTTGCCATGGATGTAGACCTGTGGGACAGTCCGCTCACCACCAGACATCTTCGCAAGCTTATCCCGCATATTAAACGCATCCGGGGTTATATCTCTCTCTTCATAATCAATCTTGTTGCTGTTTAGAAGGTTCCTTGCATTCGCACAGTAGGGACATCCCTGAATCGTATACAATACTAAATGTTTCATAAAAAAATCCTCCCCCGTTAGATTTTCCTCAGTTCCTTATAAACTTCCCCGGCCACCTTTTCTGTCATTTTGGGCGCCTTCATCAACTCATCAACACCCGCATTTTTCAGGGTCTCTACACTTCCGAAGTACTTCAGAAGTGCAATCTTGCGCGCCCTGCCAATTCCTTTAACGTCATCAAGCCCTGAAAGCATCGCCTCCTTCCCTCTTAGTTTCCTGTGATAGGTGATGGCAAACCGATGGGCCTCATCTCTGATATGCTGCAAAAGGTGCGTCGCCGGTGACCTCATATCCAGCTCTATAGCCTCAGATCTGCCCGGGAGGAATATTCGCTCCCCCTTCTCTTCTTTTGCCTTTGCCAGCCCTAGGATGCCGATATCCTTTATCCCAAGCTCTTCTAATACGGCCATCGCACCATTCAATTGCCCCTTCCCTCCATCGATTATGATCAGGTCAGGAGGTTCTAATCCTCCTGCGATCAGCTTAGAATATCTCCTCCTGACAACCTCCTGCATCATGGCAAAATCGTCAGCGCCAATCACTGATCTGATCTTATAGTGGCGGTATTCATCCTTCCTGAACTTCCCCTTTTCCCATACAACCATGGACCCTACCGCCTCAGCACCAAAGATATTGGATATATCAAAGCCCTCTATCCTCTCAGGAACCACGGACAGCTCAAGCATCTGCTGAAGCTCTTCCACTCCCTTATCTTTATCCTCTGCCCTTCGCCCATGACCCTTGATCGCCTGGCGTGCATTCTCCACAGCAAGCCTCAGCATCCCCCGCTTTCTGCCACGCCTCGGCACTGTAATAGAAACCCTGCCTTTCCTTCTCCCGGACAGCCACTCCTCTACCAGATCCACATCTGAAATCCCGACCGGAAGTAGTATCTCAGAGGGAATGAGCATGTCCCTGCTATAGAACTGCTCTATAAAAGATAATAAGATCTCCTCATCAGTGATATCACCCGCCTTCTCATAAAAGATGTCTTTTCTGCCAACCAGCATCCCTCCACGAAAAAATAAGACCTGGAGATCTGCACTATCCCCTTCCCTTGCCAGGCCGATCACATCTGTATCTTTAACCTCCGCAGATACTATACGCTGTCTCTCAAGCACCTTCTCTATCCCTGATATCCTATCCCTTATCTTTGCGGCCTCTTCAAAGTTTAGCCGCCCTGCCTCTTCATTCATTTGTCTCTTTATCGACCTCAGGAGTTCTCTATCCTTGCCTTCAAGGAATAATCTGACATCCCTCACGACCTTCTTGTAACCCTCCTCTGAAATAGTCCCCACACACGGTCCTGCGCACCTCCCAATCTCATACTCAATGCAGGGTCTCTCATATCTTCTGTTCAGGTCAATCTTGCATGTGGCAAGCGGAAAGACCCTCTTGATCACCTTCAGAGTCTCGCGCATCGCGCCCACAGGGACATAGGGCCCAAAGTAGAGGGCGCCGTCCTGCCTGATGCGCCTTACCACCTCAATCCGTGGAAATTTATCCTCCAAATAAAGTCTTAGGAAGGGATAGTTTTTATCATCTCTCAGAATGATATTATAACGGGGCTTATGCTTTTTTATGAGGTTATTCTCTAAGATAAGCGCCTCAAGATCAGACTCGGTCACCATCCACTCTATATCTTCGATATGCTGTACCATCGATTCTGTACGCGGGCTTAGTGAGGCGCCCTTTTGAAAATACGACCTCACCCTCTCCTTCAGGGAGTGCGCCTTCCCTACATAGATCACCACCCCTTTATGGCCCTTCATGAGATATACGCCAGGGTGATCAGGGAGTGACTGGAGTTTTTCCATAACAGCCGCTCTATCGCTATCCATCCTATTCACTGCCTTATTCATATGATTATTTTACCACATAGTAGTACAAATAGGGACACTAAGGGCCGTTCCTGAGGGTTTTGGAGCAGGTTGACACGCATTGCCTTGATTATGCTATACTCTGAAATTACATTGCAGGGCGAGAGGCCCACTGAACTCACAACAGAACTGAAAGAAAGGATTTGAACAAAGATGAGCAATGAACCCAATAGGGTAATTTATTCCATGATTGGGGTAAGCAAGTACTATGATAAGAAACCGGTACTGAAAGACATCTATCTCTCCTATTTCTACGGGGCAAAGATCGGGGTACTCGGTCTCAACGGGTCTGGAAAGAGCTCCCTTCTTCGTATCCTTGCGGGAAAGGATAGTGAGTTCAACGGTGAGACCTCTCTCTCCCCTGGCCACACCGTAGGTCTTCTTGCCCAGGAACCGGAACTGGAGGACAGAAAAACAGTACGGGAGATTGTGGAAGAAGGGGTGCAGGAGGTCGTACACGCCCTTAAAGAATACAACCGTATCAATGAAAAATTCAGCGAGCCGATGTCGGATGATGAGATGAGCAGTCTCATTGAACAACAGGGAAAGGTTCAGGAGAGGCTGGATGCCCTGGACGCATGGGAACTGGATTCACGTCTTGAGATGGCCATGGACGCCCTGCGCTGTCCTCAGGGGAATACGCCGATTAAAGTTCTCTCCGGCGGGGAAAGGCGCCGCGTGGCCCTTTGCAGGCTCCTCCTGCAGAAGCCGGACATCCTGCTTTTAGACGAGCCTACCAACCACCTCGATGCCGAAACCGTGGCCTGGCTGGAGCACCATCTGCAAAACTATCCTGGAACCGTCATCGCAGTCACCCATGACCGTTATTTCCTCGATAATGTCGCCGGGTGGATTCTGGAACTCGATCGTGGGGCAGGAATCCCATGGAAAGGAAATTACTCCTCATGGCTGGAACAGAAGAAAAACCGTCTGCAACAAGAGGAAAAGTCCGAGAGCGAGAGGCAGAAGACCCTGCAGCGCGAGCTTGAGTGGATACGGATGTCTCCCAAAGGACGCCATGCAAAATCGAAGGCGCGTATCAATTCTTACGAGGCACTCCTCCGTCAGGATATTGAAAAAGGGTCAAAAGAGATGGAAATCTATATTCCCCCCGGACCTCGCCTGGGTAATGTGGTCATTGATGCCAATAACGTGAGCAAGGCATACGGCGACAATATCCTGATGGAGGGAATGACCTTCTCCCTTCCTCCGGGCGGGATTATCGGGATCATCGGACCGAACGGAGCAGGAAAGACCACCCTTTTCCGCCTGATCACCGGTCAGGAAAAGCCTGATTCAGGGACCTTCAGGATAGGAGAGACTGTAAAGCTGGCCTACGTTGACCAGAGCCGTGATGATCTCGAACCCAACAAGACTATATGGGAGGTCATCTCCGACGGGTTGGATGTTGTTCAGCTCGGCAAGAGGCAGATCAACTCACGCACCTATGTGGCGCGCTTTAATTTCTCGGGGGGCGATCAGCAGAAAAAGGTCTCGATGCTGTCCGGAGGCGAAAGAAATCGCGTCCATCTGGCCCGTATGCTAAAGGAAGAGGCCAATGTCCTTCTGCTGGATGAACCGACCAATGATCTGGACGTAAACACCTTGCGTGCCCTGGAAGAGGCATTGGAAAATTTTGCAGGTTGTGCCGTGGTCATCAGTCATGATCGCTGGTTCCTCGATCGTATCTCTACACATATCCTCGCGTTTGAGGGTGACAGCAAGGTGGTCTGGTTCGAGGGGAATTACTCCGAATATGAGGCGGACAGGAAGGCCCGTCTCGGCGCTGCCGCAGACCAGCCCCACCGCATCAAATACAGGCATCTGACCAGAGGGTGATCTTCCCCCGGTATTGCGGACACACTTTCTATTTTCAGTGCGATAAATCTTCATTCAATAGTTTTTACAGGTTCTCAATGTCGTTCCTGAAATATTCTCTTAATTTGCTTTCCAGGTCTTTATTTAATCGGGGTTTCTCCAAAACGAACTGTTTATTGGCTCTTGATATCGCCCTGGCAATTTTATAAAGGCCAAGACGATTAATAAATACCCTTACAAATTGCCATGTGTTAAGTATCCAGGGGCTATTTCTCCGGTGATCTGTTGAGGTGATGCTTCTGCATAAAACGAATGGTACCATTGCAAGGATCGTTTAT
>JAHFEQ010000028.1:10480-11770 GCA_023248395.1 Nitrospirota bacterium | reverse complement strand
CATACTGTTTGGCCTGCACCCTTAGCGCAATCGATGGATTCCCCGGGCAGTGTCGTTTCCAGGATTTCCCCGGACAATGACCCGGGTCTGGCCACCTTTATCATTCGGCCAACCGCATCATCGAGGCCTCGGAGTCCTATGAGACTGCATTGACCCTTCCCCTTGCTTTATAATTTCTCCGATCACTTCGGAATAGACGGCCATGTGGCGGTCAACGGACATTTCCAAATTGAAATGTTCATTGACGTATTGAAACCCTCTTTCCCCTTTTTCTTTCCAGGAATTATTCCTGAGAAGGGTCTTGAGTCCAGTGTCGAAGTCATCGTCCGTGACATGACGGCCGAAATGCTCGACAATTCCATTGGGATTGACGCCGCTTAGCAATGCGCACCGATGCGCCAGGGCTTCAAGGAAGGAGGTCGGCAGACCTTCCCTCACCGCCGTGTTGACCAGGATCCAGCTTTCCTCAAGCAACCTTGACAAGCCGTCCGTTTCAAACTGATTGATAAAGCCCCTTATCTCGAGATTTGGAATGCCGCGATACTTAAGACACAGGAATTCTTCCCAGGCCCGATCCTGGCTCTTTCCAACAGCGACAAAGCGCACCTCCGGGTTCTGTCCGGCCAATTCGAAGAATCGCTCCGGTCTCTTTCGGCGATCCAAGCGGGCCAGAAAACAAACCGTCGGGCGGCCTGCTTTCTTCATCGGCCGATCCGGGATCGCGATCGGGGACGGCAAAAAGGCGGGAACGGCGCTCAGGCCGAACATCGTCCGAACTTTGGGCCCCAGATGAGGCGAACAGCAGAACAACCGGTCGGCCCGATGGACCGATCGCGCGGCAACGACATTTTCATAGAGAGAGGACAGAAACGTGCGCATGTGGCTTCGTGAAGGATATTTCATCTCGATACTGCGATCCATTCGATCTCTTGGATCCCTGAAGGTCACGATGTGTTTTCGATCGGGCATGACCTTCATGGCCAGCACGGTTCCATAAGACGGCTCCTGAGAGTGATAGATATCGGCATCGCATTCCCGATAAAGCTTTGCCGCCGCCCACGGGTAATAGTATGGAAAGCTCAAGACCGTTATCCCGTCCAGTACTTCCACCGGCCTTTGGCCATCACGTCTCGGAACCACCGCATAGACCTCGACCCCTCGATAGGCAAGTTCACGGCCGAGCATCCGGGTCATCCGTCCGAACCCGCCATACTTTCCCCAGGCAAATATTTCGACGCAGATTAGACAGACTCTCATGCTGAAATTGAATCCTTAGACATATGTTACCCC
>JAHFEQ010000028.1:7211-10380 GCA_023248395.1 Nitrospirota bacterium | reverse complement strand
TTTTCATGAATGCCCTACGGCACCGGTTTATCAATATACACCTGTTCGATTTCATCTTCCACTGTGGACCGATCGCCGCTCACCAATATGTTCTTTAAGAAGACAAGATCATGGAATTGAACCGCTTTAAAAAGAAACAGGCTCGATATCAATACAATGAATACCGCTGGAATCGTGAACCATGGGGTCAATTCACCCATAACATAATAACAGCCGACCGCCGCGATGCAAGATAGCACGGGTCCGGCAGCAACCTTGATCATCTCACTGTGATGAATATTTTTCCGTATATAACCATAAGCTATGACTGCAAATAACATCTGCGTCATTAGCTTGGCGTACGCCAGCCCCATATAACTATACAAGGGTATCAATATCAAGCAAGCTGCACTATAGACAAGGCAGACAAATAGCTACATCTTTACCCAAACTTTTTCATGATTCTTAACGATGATCAGGCTATTCATCATGACATTGACCCCCGCCAGTATAAGACCCCACGAGAGAATTTTAAATACTGACACGCTTTCGCTGAAACCGGTCCCAAAAAGGCTGACCATGATTGGCTGACTCACTAAAAACAGCAGAGCTGCCACCGGCAATGTCAACGTCACAGTCAGACGCATGGACCTCTCATAGAGTTTATACAATTCTCGACCGAATTGATGAGACAGCCTCGACATGGCCGGAAAAATTGACGTACCAAGCATGCTTAACCCAACCCCGGCCGAAACGAGCAGACGATCCGCAGGCAGATATACTCCGGATGCACTTTCTCCCTGCAGCAATGTGAGAAGAACGATACCTAACCGATCATAGAATTGCAACAACAGGGTTATAAAAAAAAATGGCATTGATTTAACAACCGCTTCTTTTATGAACGGGACATCCACCCCAAAGTGTGGCCGACCATATCTGGATGCGGACAGAACCCATCCGAGGATAAATCTGGCAACGCCACTAATCGGATAGACCGCAAGAGCCCGGATTGGATTTTTCCATAGATAAATACTGCCTAATCCTAATATAAGAATGAGCACCTTATGCGACGTTTCCAATACGGCGGAGTACTGCATTTCTTCATGCGCTCTGAACTCTGCATCGAAATGGACCGATAGCTTACAGAAAACCTGATAAGTACCAATAAGGACCAGGATAATTTTCGTATCGCCATTCATAGGAAGGACAAGCGCCATCCATCCGATCAAAAACCAAATGAATGCCGCGAGCACCGCTTGGGTCACAAGTAGATTGCCCGCATAGATCGCATCTTTCGTCTTATCCTTGCTGACCTCGCGAACCATCAGCGCGTTCAGCCCTAAATTGATCAGAACAGCGAGGAATCCGCCCACGGACATAGAAAAGCCATACTTCCCCACGAAATCCTTCCCAAAATATCGCGCAAAGTAGACCAAGAAGACAAATGTGCACAAATCCCCCAACCCTTTGCCTGCAATAAGAAACAGCGTATTCTTGGCGATTAGTTTAGCCGTTTTCATATAGCCCACTTTCCAAAATAAGTCAAAACGAAACGCACGCAAGTCGAGTAGATGCTGCTCTCAGGAGCAGCACCCCTCACACAACCGGACTTGCAGATTGCCCGCATCCGACTTTTCAAACAGATTCACACAGTAATAGAGTCAATCCAACTGTAGCCCTTCAATATCCTGGGTTTTGGCAAAGGGAGTGCAAAGGCCACGCTACCGAAGCCGCCGATCTTTACAAAACCCAGCACCTGACTTGCCAAGACCCAGACTTTCATGTCTTGTTATCCATCATAGCGATCGCATTTTTGATGTCCTTTCTCACTCTTTCTCTGAGGCTCATGCTCGCTTCTGCAAAAGTTTTTTTTATGGCGCTCTTTTTCTGGAGACAGGATTCTATGACTGTTATGATCTCGGCGCTTTTCTTTGGTTTTATCGTTTCTATCGGATAGGGAAAGAGCGTAAAAAGACCTTTCATTTTGATCGTTGTGGAATCCAAGGGAACAACTGGTGTATGTGCCTGTATGCTGAATATTGCTGCATGGTATCGATCGGTGATTACCGCGTCAAAACGCTTCAGCATAGTAATCAGATCATGATGGTCATACTCATTTAGCAGTTGATCCACCTGACACCTCTTTGAGAGTTCTTTATAGATATGTTGATCGTGAGCTTTACATGTGGAAACTAAAAACACCTTTCTCCGAATGTTATTTATAAGGTGATGAACCACTTCTGCCCACATGCTATAGTCCACAGGGCGATCTCCTCTGATGATGAGAGCAATGCTGCCTTCAGGAATTGCCTTTACTTTCTCCTCGCTGACTCCGGTGTTTCGATCATCCTTAGTGCTGGCAAATGCTGCATCGCACGATGAGATAATTCTCTCTGCTGGAACCCTCCATTGGCGAAGGACATCCGCCGAGATTGGTTCGCGCGTGGTATGAACATCAATCAGGGGATACACTACTGATGCCAGGCGAGAAGTGAGAGCGTCTTCCAATGCAATGCTTTGATTGATGAGAGCCACTTTTTTTCCCAAACTTTTTGCAAGGTAGCACTGAAACAGAATCAAAGGAAGGTATTTTTTCAGATGATCAGCGATGAGTCCTGCGCCATTACAGATGACAATGTCTGCCTGTTTGATTGCCTCTACCGTTTCTCTGGCATAATATTGCCTGAACACATAGGGTTTGATCGTCTCAAAGATGCCTCTTGTGTAGTGAGCTCTTACTTTATGGTCTACGTATTTGGAAAATCCGTTCTGTAAGAGAAAGCTCTTTTCAATAGCGCGTATTATCTTCTCCTCAAATGCCGCTCTCCAGGGAGAAAAATGTGTCACCTTCTCCACCCACTTCTCAAGAATGCGCCTGATGTCTTCGGGCGAGTCTTCCTTTCGAAACTTTTTAATTGTTAAGTAAGGGAAGCTTTTCCAGGCTGTTGATACTATCTTATAACCTTCTTCATGCAGTATCTGCCTGATGCCAGCAAGATGTGCGCGATCGCCAAGATTGATCTGCTGATCAAGAATGGTTGAGCGATCGTCGAGAATGACGATAGATTTCTTTTTCATGCGTCTGTTCTTAACTCCATGAAGAAAGATCGCGCCCAATGAGTTTCTCAAGGCAACTGATGTTATCTTCAGAATTTGCTTTTTCGAGGTCAGGATAGCAACACGAGATTTT
>JAHFEQ010000028.1:0-7111 GCA_023248395.1 Nitrospirota bacterium | reverse complement strand
TCATACCTCAACGCATCTATAGGATTCAGGAGTGAGGCCTTGTAGGAAGGATAAAATCCAAAAAATATTCCAACCAGTCCTGAAAAACCGAAGGCGATGAGGATTGAGAAGGGCGATACGATGGTGGGCCACCCGGCGGGCATTGCCACTGCTTTTGAGCTGGATATGCCTGCGGCAATTCCGACGGCGCCGCCAATTAATTTTTATTTTACCAGATTTCTACGTTAATGGTTACTTCTCCGTAAGCTCTCTGTATGCCTTTTCTGTATTTAAGGGAAGCCAATCATTATACTTAGACCAATTTTTGTATTCCGGCAGGTTTATCTCCTTTTTTATTTCATCAACTGACTTACCCATTTTGATATACCTCTTCACCTCAGACCGTAAATCAATCAAATACTTCTGGAAGTTCAGCAACATATTAAAGTTTCCAACACCCCCATGACCCGGCACATAAACTCCTGCATCAAAGGCCTTTAATTTATCAAGCGTTTCTATCCAGTCAGAGAGATAGGCATCTCCAAGCCATGGAAGCCTGTCTTTATAGAGGAGGTCTCCACCAAACAGGACCCTCTCATCCGGAAGGTATACGATAATATCGCCGTCTGTATGGCCTTTACCGGGGTATACAAGTTCTATCGTTTTACTTCCTGCCTTTAAGGTAAGGGTAGCTCTTAGGGTCTTTGTGGGAAGTGTCAATTCAAAGCCTTCAAGGGACCTTTCCCCAAAAAACCTTTCAAACTGCTGCCGGTGCTCTTTATCTTTTTCGATGAGGTTTTTCTTCGTATTCTCGTGGGCGATAATCTCCTTTGCCTCTTTGAAATACTGATTCCCAAAGGTATGGTCTCCATGAAAATGGGTATTGATAACATAGAGCACAGGCTTGTCTGTAATCTCCTGAATCCTCTTCTTA
The DNA here is from genome assembly GCA_023248395.1 of Nitrospirota bacterium. Classification (GTDB taxonomy): domain Bacteria; phylum Nitrospirota; class 9FT-COMBO-42-15; order HDB-SIOI813; family HDB-SIOI813; genus JAHFEQ01. Next base: position 6,198 of record JAHFEQ010000028.1, on the reverse strand, counting down.
AGCAGGAGTGCGAGCCCCTTGGGCCCCTGTGTATCAATGACGATGACACCCTCGTCCGTTACAACAAAACCGGAATTGGTCGCACCTTCCTTCCCGATAAAACCATAGACCCCTTCGGCCAATTTTGCCACCTCGGGTTCAGCAGATAGGGCCGGGCTAACGATAAACAGGATCGTAAATAATACCAGAGCAAACTTTTTAAGCACCGTCGTACCTCCTTCTACTCTGCATTCTTAAAGCAAATAGATCTTTCTAATCTTTTTTCTTCACATCCTTCAGTACTGAAAAGAAAAGTCTGATTCGCCTGGCATTGGCTCCGATATCACCTATACCAACCCTTGATTTTGAGCGCATGTGGACAGCACTGCCGGTATCCATGGAACGGATCTGAATGATTACGTCATCCTTAAAGTAGAATAAGTAAGTGGTGGCAACAGCTTCTAACGTTTTTGCGCCCGGATCTTCTGAAACAATCTCCCATCCATTCATTTGGTGAGCTGCTTCCTGGACTTTTGTGAAAAGTCGATCAGGGTCCATTTCCATTACCTGTGGAGATATGTCTGGATAGGCCTTTTTTTGAATGACTGCAAAATTTGCAGGATAGACCATATCCTTACCTTTGTTTTCTGCCAGATCTAAAACCTTCTGAAACTGAGGTGGATCTTCTGGTGTCGTTGTGATGTCATTAATCGGGGGATATTCTTTTGCCTGAAGAAATAGTAAGAGTAAAACCAGCGAAACAATAAGCCCGGGCAGAGAGGTCCAGAGAAAGGGCTTTATGTTTTGCGATTTAGCTCTGAAAAACACAATTGAAAAAAGGGTGATTACCACATTGAGAAGTCCAATCTTTCCTCCTAAAATCAGGAGTCGTAATCCTTTCAGTGGGGCCAACAGTTCGAAATGGGATAATAAAGGTCCCGAAGAGAAAAGAATTGTTGATAGAACTCCAGAGAAGAAAATAATCAGGATTGCAACTTTTCTATAGTTCCCCAAATCCGTAATTTTCATTCTGGCCACCTCTTCCGTTTTATCCCAAAATTCGCTCTCCCGGACATAAAAGGTATTAAAGAACTAAGGGACAGAAAGGGATTTGCCCCCGCAACTAAACCCACCAGGAATCTGCTTTTCTGAGGCTAAAATAGCAGCCTGAGATTTAAGTGTCAATGGGGATCCTGCCCTGCTAAAATGAAAGATGGACCATTAAAACCTTAGAAACACTTTTGGACGGTTATGCCGGCAAGACTTACACGTGAAGAAAAAACAGATCCATAATGAGACCGCTGAGAAAAGTGCCGGTGAGTTGCGAGGCTGGTTCAATAAGGTCATCTCCCTGTTTCCGGCACTCAGGGTACGTAATTACCAGCTTTACTTCAGCGGTCAGCTTATTTCGCTGACCGGCACCTGGCTTCAAACCGTTGCTCAGGGGTGGCTTGTCTTAAAACTTACAAACTCGGCATTCCTTGTAGGCCTTGTGGCAGCGGTATCGACGACCCCAAGCCTTTTTTTCTCCCTCTTCGGCGGAGTGATTGTAGACAGATTTCCGAAAAGGAAGATTCTCTTTTTTACCCAGTCCGCCTCGATGGTCCTTGCGCTTGCCTTAGGGACTCTCACGGTGCTAAAGATCATTAGTGTGACTGAGATAGCCGCCCTCGCCTTCCTCCTCGGCATGGTGAATGCTATCGATGCCCCGGCCCGGCAGGCCTTTGTCATTGAGATGGTCGGCAGAGAAGCGCTCGCATCAGCCATCGCGCTTAACTCAGGCATCTTTAATGCCGCGCGGGTCATAGGCCCGGGGGTCGCGGGAGTTTTGATTTCCCTTGTGGGCACCGGTGGAACCTTTATCATAAACGGAATAAGCTACATCGCGGTTATCACGGCACTCATTTTCATTCGCGTAAAAGAAGAGAGGCCAGAGGGGCTTCACTTACGTACGCTGACGGCGATTAAAGAGGGCCTCTGGTATTCCTTCTCCCAGCCCGTCATACGAACGCTTCTCTTATTCACAGCCGTAACATCGATATTCGGATGGTCGTATATTTCAATGCTCCCTGTCATTACTCAAAATATTTTCCATGCCGATGCGGCTCTCCTCGGACACCTCTATTCCTCAAGCGGTCTCGGCGCTGTTGTCGCCATGATACTGGTATCCGCGTTTTCAGGAAAGATCAGGTCTGCATGGTTTATCCTCGGAGGTAACGCCGTTTTTGCCTTAAGCCTTATACTCTTTACGTTTACGACAAATATCGCGATAGCACTCACGCTTCTATTCTTCTCAGGTCTGGGGCTTCTCTCCCAGTTTTCGATGATGAACACCACGATACAGCGCCTGGCAAGCGACAGGGTTCGCGGGCGGGTCATGGCCATCTATGTGCTCATGTTCGTGGGACTGTCTCCGCTGGGTAATCTGGAGGTCGGTTTCTTCACCGAACGCTATGGGCCCGAATTTGCCATACGCCTCGGCGCAATCACCGTATTTATCTTCGGAATTCTTATCTACCTGAACCGTAAAAGGATTAGAAAAGCTCATGAACGCTACCTCTCCCTGAGCAGAGAGACAGCGACCTTCCGTTCTTAAGGAAGGGTATTACAAGATCTCCAAACAAAGGGTTAAACGCGTTGTGTTTTTGGTTTCCTCTTTCGTTCCGTCCGGCCTTCATCGCAGCCAACAGGGTAATGAGGAATCATATGGAATAGACCCTTGACAATCGAACCAATAGTGTTGTAGTATAATTACAACATACCGAAAGGGGGTATCATTAAAATGCCTATAAAACTGACATTCGGTGAATTTTTTAAGGAAAAACGAATCGGCCTCAAAAAGACCCTGCGTCAATTCTGCGCGGAAAACAAGCTCGATCCTGGCAATATCAGCAGACTCGAACGGGGGGTCATGCTGCCGCCGCAGGGGAGTGATAAGCTCGAAGAATACGCCCGGTATCTGCATATCAAGAAAGGCTCTGACGACTGGTATAATTTTTTTGATCTGGCCGCTGTTGAAGCCGGCCGCATTCCCGAAGAGTTGTTGAGCGACCCAAAGGTGGCCGCAAGCCTGCCGATCCTGTTCCGGACGCTTAGGGGAAAGAAAATATCAGAAAAGAAGCTCGATGAACTAGTGGAAATGATCCGAAGGGCATAGCCCATGACCAAAATCCCCATTTACAGTTATGAGGATTTGCGAAAGAAGGCCGATGATTTTTTGCACACCTACAATCCCACCGGTACTATCCCCGTCCCTATCGAGGAGATAGTCGAATTCGAATTCAGAATCAATATCGTTCCCGTTCTGGGGCTACAGCGGGAATTCGAGATTGATGGTTTTATATCCAGCAATCTCAAGAATATCTACGTTGATGAATACGTGTATACCGACCGTATTAATCGTTATCGCTTTACATTGGCACATGAAATAGGGCATATCGTTCTTCATGCGAGCGTGTTCAAAGCACATCAATTTTCATCTATAGCTGGATGGAAAGAATTCACCTATTCCTTGCCCGACGCTGATCACAGATGGCTTGAATACCAGGGATATGATTTGTTTGTTGCCTGTGTTATTCATACCTCAACGCATCGATGGGATTCAGGAGTGACGCCTTGTAGGCAGGATAAAATCCAAAGAATATTCCAACCAATCCGGAGAAACCGAAGGCGATGAGGATTGAGAAAGGCGATACGATGGTGGGCCACCCTGCGAGCATTGCCACTGCTTTTGAGCTGGATACCCCCGCGGCAATTCCGACGGCGCCGCCGATTAAGGATAATGTGAGGGCCTCGATAATGAATTGCAGTCTGATATCCCAGGTCTTTGCTCCCACGGCCATCCTGATGCCGATCTCCCGTGTCCTCTCTGTCACGGATACAAGCATGATGTTCATAATCCCGATTCCGCCCACGATGAGAGAGACAGAGGCAATGGACCCCAGCAACAGGGTCATGACCCGTGTAGACTGTTCCGCCGCCTGCATGAATTGGGTGAGGTTCCTGACGGTAAAATCATCCTCCTGTTTAGGGCCTATGTGGTGCCTCTGTTTTAACAATTCGGTGATCTGTTTCTCAGCAGCGGGTAGGTTTTCCGTACTCTTTGCCTTCACCATCAGTATCCTGACCATCCCGGGAAATGTAGTCCCAAAAAGCCTTTTTTGTGCGGTTGTCACAGGGACAAATATCGTGTCGTCCTGGTCCTGGCCATTCGGAGACTGCCCCTTGACGGCAAGTACGCCGGCCACTGTAAATGGAATCTTCTTGATCCTGATGATTTGACCCACCGGATTGACATCCCCAAAAAGGTTGTCCACTACCGTCTGCCCTAATAAACATACCTTGATGGCATTTTTAACATCCTGATCTGTAAAAGGCCTTCCTGATGAGAGATGCCAATCCCTGACATTGATCATACTCGGCGTGGTGCCGACGACACCCGTTGACCAATTCTGATTACCATAGACAACCTGTGCCACCTCGCTGATAACAGGGGCCACATCTGCGACTGCTGAACTCTCTTTCTGTATGGCCTCAGCATCACCCAGCGTCAGGGTGGGCTGGGAACCCATCCCCATCCTGACTCCCCCTGCCGTTGTTGCTCCTGGAAGAACCATGATCAGGTTGCTTCCCATGCTCGAAATCTGCTCCGATATCTGCGTGCTTGCCCCTGTGCCCACAGAGAGCATGGCAATCACCGCAGCAACACCGATAACGATCCCAAGCATGGTGAGGGCTGAACGCATCTTGTTTACCCTTAAGGCCCTGAAGGATATTCGGAATGTGGAAGGGATGTTAATCATGGCCTTTTCCTTGGTTCATCACTGATAATACGGCCATCTAAGAACCTGATGATACGCCTGCTGTAAGCGGCAATATCATGCTCATGGGTAATGAGTATAATCGTGATACCTGATTCCTTATTGAGTTTAGTCAAAAACTCCATGATCTCAACGCTTGTCTTTGTATCGAGGTTGCCTGTCGGTTCGTCCGCAAGGATTACAGGTGCGGTATTCACAAGGGCCCTGGCGATGGCCACCCTTTGCTGCTGGCCGCCTGAAAGCTGATTGGGATGGTGATGCTCTCTTCCTTCAAGCCCCACTAATTTTAAAGCGACCATGGCCTTCTGTCTCCTGTCTTTAAGAGAGAGCCCGTCATAGAGCATCGGAAGTTCAACATTTTCAATGGCAGACGTCCTCGGAAGGAGATTGAATCCCTGAAAAACAAAACCTATCTTTTTCTTTCGTATATCCGCAAGTTCATCCCGTTTAAGGTGACTCACATCAATATCCTCTAAAAGATACCGGCCGCTTGTTGGTTTATCAAGGCATCCTAAAATATTCATAAAGGTTGATTTGCCTGAGCCGGATGGCCCCATGATGGCGACAAACTCCCCCTTTTCTATTGTTAAAGATACCCTCTCGAGCGCATTCACTGAAATATCACCCATGCTGTAAATCTTGCTTATCTCTACGGCCTCTATCATTGCCATGTAATACCTCGGTAAAGGGGCTTCATTCCCATGTTTAGAAAAATCTCGGTGGACGAGCCGGTGCAGCCTGCCCCTTTGTCGCTGTCAGGGATTCTATTATCACCTCCTGGCCTTCTTTTAACGGACCTGAGATCAATTCAGTATGGCTCCCGTCACTAATGCCCGTGGATACAGGTATGCGTTTTATTCCCCCCTGTCCGGTGACCCAGACACCGGAACCCTTTTGTTTTGCATCCGTTTTATTTGTATTAGAAGGTTTAAATCTCAAAGCGGCATTCGGTATCTTTAAAACATCCTTCTTAACTGCCGTAATGACCGATACATTGGCGGTCATCCCTGGCTTGAGTTTAAGCTCAGGATTGTCTACCTTGATCACCACATCATAGGTAACCACATTCTGGATTGTGATGGGCGCATTTCTAACCTGAGATACCCCGCCCTTAAAGGTAATATCCGGATAGGCATCCACGGTAAATTCAACCTTCTGTCCTACTTTTATCTTACCGATATCCGCTTCACCCATATTTGTATCGATCTGCATCTTTGTCAGATCCTGGGCAATGGTAAACAAGGTCGGGGTCTGGAAGCTCGCAGCGACCGTCTGCCCGACATCGACATTCCTTGAAACAACAATTCCATCCACCGGAGAGACTATTCTTGTGTATCTAAGATTTGTCCCGGCAAGCTTCAGTGCCGCCTCTGTCTGGGCAATCTGGGCCTTTGCCGCA
>JAHFEQ010000079.1 GCA_023248395.1 Nitrospirota bacterium | reverse complement strand
TTAAGGTGAGGAGTTTTCAGTTTTCCTTTGCAAAGAAGACGTCGTTAGGGCTTATGGAAGTTACCGTTGATGTATTGCGGTAGTCGGTCCAGATGACGTATGCCTTGCCATCGGATACAGCAATGCCCGGTTTCTCATGCCATGTGCCGGTCTCATCATTGACGATGCGGTTTGTTGTAAAGATCGCGCCATTACTGCTCCTGGCAAAATAGATGTCCTTGGTCCCATTCCTCTGATCATCCCAGGCCACATAGATATTGCCGATATCTGCAACTATAGTAGGATATGCAGGGCCGCCATAGAACCCCACATTTGGATCATGGGGGAATGAAAGGGTTGTGTTATCTACATTCAACGTGTTTCCATCAACCTTTGCAAGGTCCATATCATAGGTTGATATGATCTCGCCTGAGAACCCTGGATTAAGTATCAGTGCCCTCTGCCATACAACATATACTTTGCCTCCAGGGCCAATGGCAACAGAAGGGAATCTTGCGTTGTAACCCGATGGTAATTGAGTATCTACCCGTGCTTGTGTATTAGGTACACCATTGACTATCCTCCTTATTTTTATATGGGTCGGTAACGGGTTAAAAAATCCAGGAAATTCAGTAAGGTCCTCCCATACGACATAGGCAGTGCCTAAGGAATCTATAGCAATTGATGGCCTCCTGCCTGCATCAGCAATGAAGGTATTTGTGGGAAATGTCAGCCCCAGGTTATTACTTGTGGCAATGTATATATCAGGATAATTCTCAGATCCATCAAACCTGTCTTCCCATGTTACATATATTACACCATTGGGGTCTACTGCAATGGCAGGAGATGACTCCCTCGATGATATACCCACGTCCCGACTCTGATTTACCTTTACAGGAGAGGTAAAAGGAGACGTCGCCCAGGGACAATCTATTCCTTCATATCGTGCAACGTATATATCAGCATCTCCGTCTCTTTCGTCCTCCCAAGCTACATAAACATTTCCACCACTATCTACAGCAATAGACGGAGAGAACTGATCAGCAAAAAAACCAACATCGTCCACACGTACGGGGGTACAGAAATCATCTCCATTATTTGAACTTTTGGTAAACCATACCTGAGACACCCCTAAGGAATCATCAGCCCAAACTGTATATATATTAACATGTTCATTGATATCTTTGTATACCGCAATACTCTTCTGCCCTGCTGAGTATGTATTGGCCCTGAAGGCCCCCATTGTATATTGGGTAAGCCTCGTGTTGGCCTCAAAATTTGTCAGGAAGACCTTAGCGGTTCCCGAAGAACCTGCGGAGTTTGTAGCCCTTATAGTCACATTCTCTGTGGATTCTACTGGCCCCAATGGTGCGGCATAGAGGCCATCGGCATCAATGGTCCCAACACTACTATTACCGCCATCTAATCCGTTTACACTCCATGTAAACGTTGTGGCCACCGGAGCTGCAGAAAATTTTTTCGTGGCACCGAATTTGACTACCGCGGACCCAGGGGATACGGTAATTAACCCTTTGCTATCCCCCTGGACTGCACAGCCTGACATGAATAAAGACAATGATAGGAGGATAAGTACCCCTGCCATTCTACCTTTGTTCGCCATCTCTCCTCTTTCCTCCTTCTTATTTCTGGCTTCTTACTTCTACCGTCTCTTCCATAAATCTCTCTACTGCAAATAGCGTCTCATCTTTCGCCTCATAGAACCCCATATGCCCTACTCCTCTCAGCATCAGGACCTCCGAGTGCCTTGGTTTAACAATCTGGGGCAGCATCTTATCAGGCGGGATCAAGAGGTCATCCTTTCCAATGATAAAGAGCACGGGGCAATCAATATGCTCCAGGACATGTTGCCGGTCTTTCCGGTCACGCATCCCGGCAAGGGCAGCAATGAAACCATTTTGCGGGTTATTCCTTGCAATGGCAAGTACCCTTTCCACATCCCCCTTCATCTTCTCCACATTTGAAGGGGCGAACATCTTTGGAATCATCCCTTCCGCAAAGGCGTCCTTATCCTTCTTTACCACCTCAATCGCCCGATCCCGATCGAGCTTCTTTTCTCCGGTATCTGCCATAGCAGAGGAGTGAAACAGACAGAGACCCTTCACCTTTTCAGGGAATAGTTCTGCAAAGGCAAGTGCCGTATAACCTCCCATCGAGTGCCCGACTATCGTGCATCTTTCTACCCTGCATGCCTTCAAAACCTCGTTTACCCCTTCTGCCTGCATCTCCATTGTGGCCAGATACTCTCCTGAATCGCCTGCTAAAGATGGGACATCACTCTTCCCATGCCCAAGCAGGTCAGGGGCAATCACATGGAATCTCTGCGAAAGGATTTTTATAAACTCATCCCAGATATCCAGCGACTCACAAAAGCCATGGAGAAGGAGAAGGGCACCCCCTCTCCCCTCCTCCCGGTAGCGTATTCGGGAATCTCTGTAGCAGGTCTCTTTGATCATGGGTATAACCTCCTCACCCCTTGGAATGAGAAGAATTATACCATAGATGCAATAGAGTGAAAGGACTTTTTAGATAATCCTTCAGTGAGGGGGGATACCTTTTTAATGAAGATGTATGGCAAAGTCGGCCACTTTGGGCTTCACAAGGATAGCATAGTCCCTGTAAGTCATTGCAACAGCCTCATAGTGATTGCCCGCATTAAAGAAGATATGCTCATCCCCGGTGATGGATTGATCCACATAGGTATCGATGTTGTAGAGATTACCAAAGGGTGGCTCTGCTCCGGCCTCACAATCAGGAAACAGCGCCTTAAATTCCCCTTCCGTTGCGAGCCTCAGATCTTTCTCCCTGAGTACCTCTTTTAACTTATTGAAATCTACCCTCCAGCTTGCCGGAAGTACCCCCATAATAAACCGGTCCCTTGCCTTTACCATAACCACCTTTGCAAGCTCCTTCCCCGGGACATGCATCGCCGCTGCTATCTCCTGTGCGGTGTAGGCCTCCGGATGTTTCACTGTCTTATAGGTAACCCTGTTTTTCTTTAAATGTTCTTCTAATCTTTCAAGGATTGCCATAAAACCACCCCCTTTCTATGATATCCGCTTATAACTTAACTCTGCAGAATAGCCATGTCAAGAAAACTGAAAGGGGAGGGGAAATTATAATCAGAGATGTGCTATAATGTCATGTTACCCAATAGGTATAATCAGGAATTTTTCACTGCATGGATAAACACTATCTGATCATTGAGGGAGCAAGACAAAATAACCTGAAAAACATCAGCCTCAGGATTCCCCACAATACGGTCACTATAATCACCGGCATCAGTGGCTCCGGAAAATCGTCTCTCGCCTTTGACACCCTATTTGCTGAAGGACAGTGGCGCTATATCGAGTCCCTCTCCACGTACACCAGGATGTTTATAGAAAAGATCGACAGGCCTGATGTGGATGCAATCAGGAATATCCGCCCGGCTATCGCCATAGAACAGAAAAACCCTGTAAGGACAGCCCGCTCTACCGTAGGAACGGCCACAGAGATCTATGACTACCTGAGGCTCTTATTCGCAAAGATAGGGAAGATCGAGTGTCCCCAATGCGGTGGTGAGGTAAGGGCCTATAGCCCGTCGGATGTATCAACGGAGATCATAGAAAAATACGCCAACTGCCGGGCATATATACTGGCACCCCTTTTGCCCCCCCATGGAGACTTAAGGGGTAAGGTATCGGGATTTTTAGATAATCTTGCCCGGAGGGGCTTTTCCAGGATAAAAATAGGGGAAGAAATGTTTACGATTCCTGGAGAACTCCCTAAAAATTTTGAGGCTCGCCTCTCTTCAGGTGAGGTCCAGATTGTCATAGACCGCCTCATGATAAACCCTGCTGACCGGGGAAGGATCTCTGACTCTATCGAGATGGCCTTCAAAGAGGGGGGTGGCTGTGTCAGTATAGAGATTATAGGCCAGGGGATCTTCCGGTTCGATACCAATCTGAAATGTCACCGATGTAATATAGGCTTTGAAAAACCCAATCCGCTTCTCTTCTCCTTCAACCATCCTACCGGTGCCTGTCCTGCATGCAAAGGATTTGGGGATATCCTTCAATATGATGAAGACTTGATCGTCCCTGATAAGCACCTGAGTCTTGCAGAAGGGGCTATTGAGCCATGGACCAAGCCTTCTCACAAATGGTGGTATAAACAGCTTATCGCCTCTGCTAAGAGATGTGAGATTGATTTGAAGAAGCCATATTCTAAGTTCACAGAGAATGAAAAGGAAAAGATATTTAAAGGTACCGGAGACTTTGAGGGGATAAACGACTTTTTCTCCTATCTCGAGGGTAAACGCTATAAACTCCATGTCAGGGTATTCCTGAGCCGGTACAGGAGCCCCTCCACCTGCCTTGCTTGTAAGGGGATGAGACTAAGGCCTGAGGCCTTAAGCGTCAAGGCAGGCAGAACATCAGCAGGAAAAGGGTTCGATATATTTCAGGTATGCAGTATGCCAGCAGGGGAATTATATCAGTGGCTATCGTCGCTAAAATTGTCTGAGTTTGAACAACAGGTCGCAAAAGATATCCTGAGGCAGATCGAGATGAAGTTGAGGTTCCTTTTGAAGATAGGACTGGACTATCTCACGCTAAACCGTCAAACCCGTACCTTATCCGGTGGAGAGGCACAGAGGATAAGCCTGGCAAATCAACTCGGCTCACGCCTCGTCGGTACCCTTTATGTGCTGGATGAACCAAGTATCGGGCTCCATGCGAGGGATACGAACAGACTCGCTGAAATCGTACGGGATATCTCGTCCTATGGAAACACGGTCATCGTGGTAGAACATGATAAGACCATGATAGAGGCAGGGGACTATATCGTAGAGATGGGTCCCAGAAGCGGAGAAGAGGGAGGTAACGTGGTCTTTTCGGGCAAAATAAGAGAATTTTCAGGATCTGACTGTCTAACCGCGCAATATATCCGTGGAGAAAAGAGTATACCAGTACCGGTTGCCAGAAGAAAAGGGCGAGGCAGATTTCTGAGCCTTAGCGGTGCACGGGAACACAACCTGAAAAGTATCGATGTTAAGATACCCCTCCATACACTCACCTGCATCACAGGGGTCTCAGGATCGGGTAAAAGCACCCTGATCCAGGACACCTTATACAGGGCTCTTGCGCGGGTATTCAGGGTGGAGTTCGAAAAGATGGGCAAGTTTGACAGACTCTATGGTACAGAATATCTACGGGGGGTAAAGTTAATAGACCAGACACCGATCGGCAGAACACCCCGCTCTAATCCTATCACATATATAAAGGCCTTTGAGGTCATACGAAAGATATTTGCAGACCAGGTGGAGGCCAGGATAGCAGGCCTCACTCCTTCCGCCTTCTCTTTTAATACCCCTGGCGGGAGGTGTGAAAGTTGCCATGGGAGCGGCTTCCAGAGGCTTGAGATGTACTTTTTTGAAGACATCTATGTCGCATGCGAGAAGTGTAATGGCCAGCGCTACAGGCCGGATGTCTTGCGGGTAAGGTACAAAGGGAAGAATATCAGTGACGTCCTGCAGATGACTATCCACGAGGCATCTGAGTTCTTTAAAGATTGGAAAGCTATGAGAAACAGGCTTACCCTTCTCAATGATGTGGGGCTGGGATACCTCAGGCTTGGCCAGCCTGCAACAACACTTTCAGGGGGCGAGGCGCAGAGGCTAAAGATATGCAGTGAGATCATCAGGAGGGAGGCAAGGGATATCCTTTACCTTTTAGATGAGCCCACAACCGGGCTGCACTTTGATGACATAAAGAAGTTAATCCATATATTCAATCGCCTGGTGGATAGTGGCAATACGGTTGTGGTGATCGAGCACAATATGGATGTTATAAAGTCTGCAGATTATATTATCGACCTTGGACCTGAGGGGGGAGATCAGGGTGGGGAGATTGTCGCTGAAGGTACACCGGAAGAGGTAGCAAAGGAGAGAAGGTCTTACACTGGAAGATATTTGCAGGAGTATCTGGCTTCCGCAGCCCAATAAATTGGGCAACTACAACCTACCTGCCTTGTATTCCTCATACCAGCCCATCTGTATGGACTCTAAGATACCCTCGTTAGACTTCTTTGGATCATCTGCAAAGTCAGGGAGGGCAGTAACCCACTCATGAAGATCTGTAAACCTGACGGTGAGGGGGTCTATAGTAGGGTATGTCTCATAGAGTTTTAATGCGATATCCTCGGCGTCTTTCCATGTGAGTTTCATGATCGGCCCTACTTCTTGGGTATCTCTACAACAACGTCTTCATAGACATGGGCCTGACATCCAAGACGGGAAGTCAGTGTCAGACCCGTCGCCTTGTCGAGCATGTCGGCCTCATCCTCTTCCATCTCCGACAGATTCTGTATCCCCTCTTTTACGATGACATGACAGGTGGTACATGCACAATTTCCACCACAATTATGGTCAAGGGGGATATCCTGTTTTATTGCAATCTCAAGGATAGACTCCCCTTTTTCACCTTCAACAGTAATACCCTGTGACTGGAAAGTCACCCTTACCTTTTTTTCGCTCAGTGTCCCGGTTCCTTTATACGAGCTTAATTTAGTCTCCATCTCTTTATTTATGCCGTGAATGAGGATCCGCAGCCACAACTACCCTTTGCCTGAGGATTTGTAAATTTAAATCCCCCTCCGCTAAGGCCTGTCGTATAATCGATAGTCGTTCCAGTGAGATAAAGGGTGCTCTTCGTATCGATAATCACCGTGATTCCCCCCACCTCATACGTCTGGTCATCTGACCTTACTTCATTGTCAAAATTCAGGGTATAGGTAAACCCTGCACAACCACCGCCTGTGATACCAATCCGGAGTCCTGCCGCCTGGATATTATTCGATGCCATAATCCTCTTGACCTCATTTATCGCATTTTCAGTCAGAATGACTGGATGACTTGTTTGAGTTTCCATTCTCTTCACCTCCCTCATATTAAAGCGATCACAGCGATTATTAATCACTGTAATCTGTTTCTTAAATCACCGTAATCAATTTTATTTATTACTCCCCATTCCTCTTCTTATAATCTTCAATGGCCGCCTTAATAGCATCTTCTGCAAGGACAGAGCAGTGAATCTTTACAGGGGGCAAATGTAGCGTATTCACAATCTCCGTGTTTTTAATGGTCATCGCCTCATCAAGGGTCTTTCCCTTGACCCACTCTGTCGCCAGGCTGGAACTTGCTATGGCACTACCACAGCCAAATGTCTTAAACTTTGCATCGACAATCACCCCATTGTCTATCTTTAACTGGAGCTTCATCACATCCCCGCATTCTGGCGCACCCACAATACCAGTACCAACATCCTCTTCATCTTTTCCAAAGCTCCCGACATTTCTGGGATTATTGTAATGGTCTACGACGTCATCGCTGTATTTCATTCCAAGATACCTCCTTTTAATGCTTTCCCCATGTTACATCTTTAAGGTTAATGCCCTCCTTCACCATCTCATATAACGGGGACATCTCTCTTAACCGGTTGACAGTCTCTATCACCCTGCCGATCACATAGTCTACCTCTTCCTCTGTATTGAACCTGCCAAGGCCAAACCTTACGGATGAGTGGGCAAGCTCCCCACTGATCCCTAATGCCTGCAATACGTAAGAGGGTTCAAGCGTGGCTGAGGTACATGCAGAACCCGAGGAGAGCGCAATCTCTTTTAGCCCCATCAGCATGGACTCCCCCTCGACATAGGCAAAACTCAGGTTTAAGTTGCCAGGCATCCTCCGGGTTGGATGCCCGTTAAGATAGACACTCTCTAAAGAATCCATCATCCCTTTGCGCAGCCTCTCTCTCAGATAAAGGAGCCGGGCCGATTCCTCCTCCATGACCTCCATCGCGATCTCGCAGGCCTTGCCGAACCCGACGATTCCAGGAACATTAAGCGTTCCTGAGCGCATTCCCCGTTCATGTCCTCCGCCATCCATCATTGGGGCAAGCCTCACACGCGGACTCTTCCGCCTCACATAGAGTGCGCCTGTCCCTTTTGGACCGTATAGTTTATGTGCAGTAAAGGATAATAAGTCTATACCCATCGACTGGACATCCACCTTCACCTTTCCAATACCCTGGGTGGCATCGCAATGAAAGAGTACCCCCTTTTCTTTGGCGATCTTTCCTATCTCCTCAACAGGCTGTATGACCCCGATCTCGTTGTTGACCAGCATGACGGATATAAGAACTGTCCTGTCTGTAATGGCATCTCTGACATCTTCAGGATCTACAAGACCATCTCTATCCACCGGAAGATACGTGACATTAATCCCTGACTTCTCAAGTCGCTTCGAGGTATCCAAGACAGAGCGGTGTTCTGTCACCTGTGTAATGATATGATTCCCCTTCTCCGCATACATCTCCACGACTCCTTTAAGGGCAAGGTTATTGGACTCTGTAGCGCCGCTTGTGAAGATGATCTCCTTAGGGTCCGCATGGATAATCTTCGCAAGCCTCTCCCGCCCAACCTCTACCGCTTTGTCAGCGTCCCAGCCGAAGCTGTGGTTGCGGCTTGCCGCATTTCCAAAGTGGGCAGTAAAATAGGGGATCATCTCCTCCACCACCCTCGGGTCCACCTGGGTAGTAGAATGATTGTCCATGTAAATAGGCAGATTCATCATTCCCTCCTTTTGTCCTCACACCGGTCGTAGTTCAAAAGATTCTGTCAACTCCGCAAGGGTGGTCTTGTTTAACAGCTCTAATATCCTGTACTCTAACTTCTGCATCGGTGTCCTGATATTGCACTTCTCGAATTGGCAACACTTGACACGGGCGTCCTCAGAACAGTCAAGGATGTTCAGATCCCCATTCAGTGTCTCTATTATCCGGGCTACCGTAATCGCAGAAGGGCTCGTATTCAGAGAGTACCCTCCTTTTGGGCCACTCACACTGGTAATAATCCCCCCCTTGACCATCCTCTGGAGTATCTTAGCCAGGAGTTCTAAGGGGATATCATAGGCCTCGGCGATCTCCTTGGTATTGACCACCTTTTCATTGTAATTCGAGGCGATATAGGCTATGGCCATCAATCCGTAATCCACCTTTTTCGTCAACTTCAGCATATCAATGCGCCCTCTTTATCCCTGA
>JAHFEQ010000078.1 GCA_023248395.1 Nitrospirota bacterium | reverse complement strand
TCATCCGTGGCATCCATATCGATAGTTTTGTCACGGCACTGGTGGCGGCGGCAATACTGGGGATTATTAACGTCATATTACGGCCGATTATAATCATCCTGACCCTTCCCTTAAATATCCTGACCCTCGGGTTATTCACATTTATCATTAATGGTCTGATGCTCTATATCGCCGGGTCAATCGTTGAAGGATTTTATGTTAATAGTTTCTGGACCTCTGTTTTTGGAGCCCTGCTCCTCAGTGTGATTAACAGCCTGGCCACCTTTTTATTCCTCAGCAACAATCAGGCCGGGATATTTCTCCACAATAAAGATGAAGAGAGGGAGACGTAGTATTAATTGCGCATGTAACATCAAAGGGTTATTGTTTCCGTGGAGGTTTATGTGCGATTTCTTCCATCAATTCCATCTGGATTTCCTGGATTTCCAATAGCCTCTGCCATTGATTGACGAGCAGGTGGTCAACCTTCTCATGTAAATTCCGGATCTCAAGCTCTGCCTTAAGATTTATACGGTAATCATGTTCTGCCCTCAATCGGTCTTTCGACTCCTGCCGGTTCTGACTCATCATAATGATAGGAGCCTGGATTGCAGCAAGACACGAGAGGATGAGATTAAGAAAAATATAGGGGTATGGATCAAACGGTCTAATGATCAATAGCGTAGAGTTGAACGCGATCCATAAAAACAATATTCCCGTAAAGATGCTCATAAAACGCCAGCTTCCTCCAAAATCGGCAAGCTTGTCAGCCATCCGTTCCCCAACGGTAAGCTGTTGATCATAGGCGACATTAATATTCGTAGTAAGGAGCTCCTGCTCCTTCAAGCTCGCTACGACCTGCTTTTCCAATTCAGAAAGCTCGCCCTTGTCTGCTTCTATAACCTGTTGGACATATTCTGCTCTGAAACGATTCAGATCACTGATACAGATAAAATCACTGTTAGACCATTCGGGATATTTTATCTTGATTTTCTGTGCCAAAGGTTCCCGGACCACCCCTCCAGGCAGCACTTCGCTTAGCTTTTTCTGCTCTTTACAGATTTGACAGATAATGGTTTTTTGTTCTTTTTTTGACATGGAATAGTCACCTTCACCCGGGTTCTAAACTTCAGGCCCTGTCTATTCATCAAGGCGCCTCTTAACCACCAGGCTACATATTCTCAAGGAGAATTTATCAGAAAAGGGAAGAAAAGTCATCAGAAGAATAAATCAATAGGAATCATGGCTTGCTGATGTTCTTCTTACCACTGCCTGTTATCTTGCCTCCCGGCAGCCCATTGTTTTAGATTTCAGTTATATCATCCTTAGCACCGGAGCTGTTTCAATCCTTGTTTTAATGGAAGTCTTTGAGGTGTCGTATTATGAGACGATTAGCCTTACAGATTTACACTGCAGTCCTGAGTGGTGGACACTCAAGCAGCCTTTTAATGCTTCCATGGTAAAGAACGCATGTCCAGGTTGGGCAGATCGAACCTATTCAGTTTTTCTGCCAAAGCACAGGATAGGTAATCCAGGTGGTAATAGTGAGCTTTTCAGACAAGTTGGTCCTGGTTTCTATGAAATAATATGAAAGATAGAATAAAAATAATTTTTATGGGAGTAGTGAAATCCGTTTGATTATTAAGTCTGCGCCAAGGGCGTAAACCTTCCATGGAATTATACACATATTTAACTGGTGACTTTCCTTCCTTTTTTTGATAATCTTTTTATCAGTTTTAAAGAGGGGGGCATTTTTGTTAAGATTTGATGTCGGAAAGACCGTTAAGTACTGGCATGAAGGGGCTGAATATGACATGGAAGTAGCTGAGGCAATGTATGAAAAAGGGAAATATCCATATGCCTTATTTATGGGACATCTTGCATTAGAAAAGCTACTCAAGGCACTGGTAGTTAAGATGAGCCAGCAGCATGCCCCGTATACCCATTCCCTGCCTTTATTAGCAGAGAAGTCTGGCATAAAGATTCCCAAAAAGACGATGAGAAGAGTGGCGAGGTTTATGGAATTTCATTTTGAGGCAAGATATCCTGATGAGCAGAAGAAGTTTTATAAAAAATGCACTAAAGAGTTTGCCACTAAAAAGATGAAGGAAATAAAAGAGGTCTTTGCATGGTTGAAAAAGAAGTTATAGAAAAGATAAATAAATTTGTAAAAGAGCTAAGGCGGCGCAAGATCAGAATCGTAAAGGTAATTCTCTACGGTTCCAGAGTCTCAGGAAAGGCTCATGAGTATAGCGATATAGATGTCGCTATCGTATCCCCTGATTTTGGTAAAGACAGATACAGGGAGGGAGCTAAACTTTTTGAAATAGCCAGTCAAATTGACACTATGATCGAGCCTGTTCCCATTTCTCTTAAGGCCTATGAAAATGATACTTGGGTTCCTTTGATCTATGAAATAAGAGAAAAGGGGTTAGAATTGAAGGTGGCATAATATCCCCCATCCCCCATAGGCAGGTAACGGCCTGTATCACAGTTCGTCACGGAATTTTATCAGCAGATAGAAGCATACTACTCCGCCCCCGCCCATGATCAGGTCACGGAACCACGGAATCGGCTGGTCAAGCATGGAATAGACCAACGGGTCGAGAATGGCGGTCGTCAGCAATCCGACCGCCCCCCAGATGAAAAGCTTCTTCATGGCTTACATTCCTTTCAACAAGACTTCTGAACGGGTTCGCTGTCAGCGACAGCCCTTCAACATGCGAGTCAGCAGGCGGTCCAGGGCTGAGGCAAAGCGCTGCCGGTCCGGGAGTCCCAACTGGGCAGGCCCACCCCGGACGACCCCCTCCATCCGGAGTTCCTGCATCAGGTTACGCAGGGAGAGCCGCTCCCCTACATTCTCCTCCGTATAGAGTTCCCCCCGCGGGTCGAGGGCCACCCCTCCCCTGCCAACGATCCGGGCGGCCAGCGGAATGTCGGCAGTAATCACCAGGTCCCCTGATATCACATTCTGGACGATATGTTCGTCCGCGGTGTCAAAACCAGCAGCAACCCACACGGACGTTACCAGAACAGAATGGGATTTCGACAGGTCCTGGTTCGCCACGAGACAGACCGGGACCTCAAGGCGCACCGAGGCCCGGAACACAATCTCCCTGATGGCCCGGGGGCACGCGTCTGCATCAATCCATATTTTCATATTCACTACCCGGACAATACCTGCTTTGTGGTTTTAAAGTGAAGCTTGGCCACTTTCCTAAGAGAATCCTTGCCATACGTTGCAACAAAATTTTTTGCGCTATGAATCACATGAACCGATGCCCCTTTAGGCAAATCAATTCTAAATTCAGACGAAAGTTTTGATAGTTTTTGAAGAAATCGTGCTCGTGCCAAAATAGACGCAGCGGCGACCGCAATATTCACCTCAGCTTTGTGCATTTGAATAAGATTTAGCTTCTTGCCCTTTTCCTGGAGCTTACCCAATATAAATCTTTCATCTGCAAACTGGTCTGCTATGGCATTATGACATTCTACTTTGGCCAGTAGTTCCTCTATCGCCTTTGCGTGTCCCCAGGCAAGAAGGGTATTTAAGTTCTTATTCTCCTTGATAAACTGGTCATATAAATCATTATATTTTTCGGGTGAAATTTCAATGACTGAATACTTATCATGACAGATTTTAATGATCTTTTCCGCCAACTCCTCATTTTTTTTGTCGCTATTTTTTTTGCTGTCTCTTACCCCTTCAAACTCAAGCAGTTTAGCGGAGCGCTCATCTACATAGACCGCAGCGCTCACTAACGGCCCGAAATAATCTCCTTTGCCGGATTCATCAGAACCAATGATGGGGAATCCGATCCCCGCAACATCCTCTCTCCCAGGTGTTTCCTTTCGTCCCAGAATTGCCTTTATTTTTGAAGCATGCTCATCATTCCGAAGCTGGGAGTAATCATTTCTAATCACTCCTTTATTATTCTGGTAAATGCGGATGACTCCAGACCAGTCGCTGAATGAGACTGAAAATTGGATTCCATAGGAGATATCATGGTAGTCCGTGACGTTAAAACCTTCGGGCTCCAACAAAATTTTAATATGCTGATCAGTGGATATCAGTTTTTCAGAAGTCATCAAATCAACATCCCCTCTTAATGCAGCAAAAGGGGTGAGTTCTTTACTTTTGCTTAAGTATCAAGATTAACGACCTGACCCCATCCACAGTAATATACCATACATGAATATGGATAGGCTAATCCCTATTTTTTTTGCGGCCTTGTCCAGACGGACACCCCGGAACGAAGCGCCCATTCGCCACCCCAAATTTATTTCAGGACGGACGGCACTGACGGGCCTTCCCTATAAACACTGCACAACTGTGTCCATCCGTGCATAGGTATATTTGATTAGGATTATTGAATATTGGCTTGGAGTTTGCCGATAATGGGAGTTGTTCAAATTTTGCCATTGCCGCAAAGGCAGGAAACCAGCCTTTTATCAGGAGGTAAATTACAACATTATGAAAGAGTTACATTCAGAGGAATTATTTAAGGTGGGGCTCAAATTACTTAGAGAGAAAAAATATGGAGATGCACTGACTTTCATCAAGATGGCAATTGAAAAAGGGGGTTATGAGAATGGGGCCGAGATCCCTCCCCTGTACCTGTCTTATTTAGGTCTTGTCACGGCCTTAGCTGAAAAGAGGTACAGGAATGGCACAACGATTTGTGAAAAGGCTATTAAAAGGGAATTTTATAATCCGGTTTTCTACTTGAATCTCGGTAAGGTCTATGTTGCAGGGGGGTATAAGCTTAAGGCAATCGATGCATTTAACAATGGTCTCAAGATAGATGGAAATCATGATGAAATCATCGCCGAACTTAAAAAGATGGGCTTGAGGCGTAAACCCTTCATTCCCTTTCTCATGAGAACCCACACT
Source organism: Nitrospirota bacterium (assembly GCA_023248395.1). Lineage (GTDB taxonomy): Bacteria > Nitrospirota > 9FT-COMBO-42-15 > HDB-SIOI813 > HDB-SIOI813 > JAHFEQ01. The sequence goes on along the minus strand of JAHFEQ010000078.1, from coordinate 4,221 downwards.
TTAAATAAGTATCTTGGTTTACTGCTCCATCAAAAAGAAAGAGCATTTTTTATTGCTTACTAAATTCTTTATTCAGCATGCAATCATAGGTTCATTCCACCACCATGACCCCCATGCCAACCGCTCGCCACGGTCTCGGAGCGGCCGTGATCAATAAGAGGATTTATATCCTCTGCGGCGGCCTCCGCCCCGGCGGCTCGTTTAGCGATGCTCACGAAGTGTTTTCGCTGGCAGAAACAGCGCCTTAGTTGAAGTTACTTTGTCTTCCTTCCCTCTTTTTTGGATTCGGCTTTTTTCACGGTCTTCCTGGCTGCAGTCTTTTTCTCCGGGGTTTCCTTTTTCATCTCTTTGGGAGAAGCCTTTTTCAGTTCTACCGGCATTTTCTCATAGGGGGTTGCCTTCTTCGTTTTTTCCTTTGCTTTGCTCTTTTCTGCGTATCTTGTCATCACGATCCGTTTTGCCTCAAGCCAGTCCTCAAGGTCTCTACCCGGTATGCATCCCCCTTTCTCCCAGAGCTCATAGGCTACCTTTGATATTTCATGCCCGATGTTGTCATGTGTACCCATCTTTACACCTCCATGGTTACGGTCATTGTTATACAAGTCAGTGTTCCAACATGCGGAGATTATGGTTGAATGAGAAGACTGATTTATCCCATCAGGAATTTACTCTTCAGGTGATAAGTCATATACCTCCAGCAGAGCTGGAGGTATATGACTTAGTCTATATCCGGAACCGTTCTCCGCATCTTTTTGGTTATACCTCTCTGCTTCTTCTCCTCCATCCTGCGCTCTTTAGAGGCGGGCGACGGCCTTGTCTTTTTCCGTGGCTTTGGTTTCTCTGCTGCCCTGCGGATGAGCTCGACCAGTCGCCCCATCGCATCCTCACGGTTCCGCTCCTGCGTACGGAACTGCCGCGCTTCGATGATGAGGATGCCGTCCCGGGTGATGCGTCTGCCTGCCATGCGGATGAGCCGTACACGCACGTCGCCCGGTAAAGACGGAGAATTCCCCACATCAAAACGGAGCTGGACTGCTGTGGCCACCTTGTTTACGTTCTGGCCGCCAGGACCAGAGGCCCGGACAAATTGGAGATGGATCTCGCTTTCGTGGATTGATACGGTACGGGTAATATTGATCATGGTCATACTTTACCGGAGAAATTTCATCGGCCGCCTGAAGAATAATTGTTTACATTAATCAAAGGGGTAAGCTCAGAAATTTTCTTATCCCCTTTATAATGAACCCGTTCAAGAAATAATCCTGAGGGTGGGGCTGTAAGCTTTGCCGGCTCACTTGATTTTGTGTTCATATATTCTTCTACTTTTTCCAGAGAGAGTTTTCCTCTTCCAACTTCCGCAATTACACCGATAATTCTTCTAACCATTTTCCAGATGAAATGTGAACCGGAAATTCGTATTAAAATCAAATCCCCGGATTCTTTCATCTGAATATCCTCGACCATGACTTTCGTTGATTTTTCTTCAGGATCGTCATCCGTAAACGATTGAAAGTTTTTCATTCCGATAAAAAGTTCAGACGCCTGTTTCATCTTTTCAAAATGGAGTTTATCTTTTATCCACCAAACGTATCTTTTGCCGAAGGCGGTTCTTCTGCGGGAGATCTGGTAGACGTAACTTCTTGAAACCGCATCATGCCTTGCATGAAAATTCTTCGGCGCTCTCTCAACTCCGAGCAGGTTTATATCCGCAGGCAGTTCATCGTTAAGTTTCATCCTGATAATCTCCGGAGCGAGAGTGGTTTGAATCTCCAGGTGAGCGACTTGCCTCAGCGCATGAACGCCGGCATCTGTTCTACCCGAACCCTGAAAATCAAAATCGCCGGCATTAAATGCCTTTTTGATTGCACCGATTAATTCGCCCTGAACAGTCCGGGCATTCTTCTGAACCTGCCAACCACTAAATCGAGTGCCTTCGTATTCTATGTAAAGTTTAAAATGACTCATCTAACCGGAACTCCACCTCGTACGTCATCATTCTTATGTTGGGCAACGTCGAGAGGGCGTAGTGAGCGTCCTTGTCAGCCTTGTGAGCGATGATGAGCACTTCCACATTCTCATCGTCCTTGGGATATAAAGGGGGCAGCCTTCTTTCCCCGTCTTATGCAATCTTTTTCTGCTTCTTAATGATCTCCGCTAATGATCTCAAAGCCTGATTCACAGAGTCATGATCCGGAAAAAATTTTGCAACATCGGGCTCAATGACTACAACATTCGTGCCTTCTGCGTACTTTTTTGCATATTTCCCCCGGACGCCTTTGCTGAAATCATATTCTTCAAGCAGGTCTGGATCTTTTTGCATTCTCTTCATATTGCTTCCTTTCATTTTTTGCTGCCTTTCTTGCGCTTATTATTCTGATTCTGTCTCTTCTTTCCGTATGAACAATTACCAGAAGACGATTTTTACAGGAACTTCCGATTAAAATTAGCCTGTCTTCTTCATCGGAATGTAGAGGATCATAAATCGTCAATGATAAAGCATCTCTGAAAGCCGTGCTTGCCTCATCAAAAGATACCCCATGGATTTTTCTATTCTTTTTTGCTTTCTCTGTGTCCCATTCAAATAAAAGCATATTTCATCATTTTTGATCCGCATTATACCTTCTGTGGACGAGTTTGACAATGGCCAGTAAAATTTGACCTCTCCGTTGACAGAAAAACCTCATACTGCTATCCTGACCTCGAAAAAAAATGAGAGAGAAACAAAAGGAGCGGATGACATGTGGGATATTTCTCGATCTGTAAGGGCCTTATCCATTATTATGGTGGTCATACTTTTTTCGGCTCCGGCCTTTGTGATGGCAAAGGAAAGGGAGTTTAAGGGGCCCAGGAAGCGCATTGCCGTCCTGGAGTTTGAGGATAAAAGTGGAAATCAACATGCCGGCTGGAGGGATGTCGGACAAGGGGTGGCTGACAGCCTGGTGACGGCACTGGTTAAGACCAACCGGTTTATAGTCATCGAACGGGAGCAGATTCATCAGGTAATGACTGAACAGGCATTTGGATTATCAGGGGCTGTTAATCCAGATACTGCAGCAAAGATTGGAAGACTCATTGGAGTGAGTTCCATCGTTAAGGTGGATGGGAATCAGATTCTTATCAACACAGGGGTAGATGATCAAAGGAGGCCAGGAGATGTGTTGGTTGTCTATCGGGCGGGAGAAGTACTTACTGACCCTGACACAGGTGAATCACTCGGCTCTCAAACAGAGAAGATTGGACGGATCGAGATCGTCGAGGTCAAAGATAAGAGGCTCTCTGTAGCTAAGCCTTTAGAGGGTTCTGGTTTTTCACGGGCAGATATTATCAAAGAGAAATAGAACAGGTACTCACCTCACCATATACCCCGGGCAAAATACAAGTTTAAAAATTAAAAAGGTTGAGGTGCGCCATAATTTTGACTGAGACGTCAAGAATCATGGGGGGATTTGTAGTGCCATTTTTATAAATATTTCAATAAATCAATCAGTTATATAATGGCATATCTGTTGCTATTCCTTAACATCACTGGATATATTTCAGGGCAGAATAAAAACAGTCAGAAGTTATAATAATCGATAAACACAAAGGAGGAAATGAAATGATGAAGATGATCCGTAACCAAAAAGGGTTTACTCTCGTCGAACTGGCGATTGTTCTTGTGATTATAGGGTTAATCCTGGGGGCTGTACTCAAGGGGCAGGAGCTTATCAATAATGCCAGGATGAAAAGGCTATATACCCTGGAGCAGGAGGTCAATGCTGCTATCAACACTTATGTAGACAAATACGGAAAATATCCGGGAGATGACAACAACGCCAATGGCCGCTGGGGGATCACAGACGGGAATAATGACGGCCTGCTTACCGGGTTTACCACCAATTGCGCCGCCGGTACAACTACTGAGACCTGTATTGCATGGAGAGCATTGAGGCTTTCAAACCTGGTATCAGGAGACTCCACTTCGGCTGTGAATCCGAACAACCCTTATAAGGGAAGCGTGGCGATTGGGAATGTGGCGGTTCAGGGGTTGACCACTCAATGGATAGGGATGACGAACGTGCCGTATGATGTCTGCGAGATCCTGGACCAGCAATATGATGATGGCAGTCCGACCACCGGGTACAATACCGGAGATATCAGGGGATCGGGCGATTACAATACAGCGACCACCGGGACCTATACCCTTTATTTCAGATTTTAAATTATCCCATAACGGGAAAT
>JAHFEQ010000116.1 GCA_023248395.1 Nitrospirota bacterium | reverse complement strand
AATAATTTTCTTCTCGATCATTTCCATTGGGATAAGAGCTTTCATCAGCACCTCCAACTTGAGGTCGCAATTTGCGACCTCAAAAATATCTTTGATATTCCAATTTGGAATGTCAAACATAGATAGTCATTAATAAGCTTCCCACTGAGGTAGCATATCACAATTTGTGATATGCTTATCAAAAATCAGGTCACAAATTGCAACCTGAAAGATTCAGAATCCTCATATGTATGGCACGTTACAGCATGCCCTTAATTTACATCTTTCTGTTTTGCATTTTTATGACTTGATGTCCCGTACCTTGCACTCCTTTCTCTTACCCGGAATCCGATTTTCTTGTTCCCAGGCTCCGGTGGGGTCATCAATTGTCTGATAGCATCAAAAATAACTTTTATCTCATCGTCATGTTTTTCTATCTTTCGTTCAAGTTGCGATAGCTTGTGGGCAAGTTCTTTTTTCATTGAGAGCATTTCCCTGAGTTTGACAAAGGCACGCATAATGGCAATATTGACCTGCACTGCACGATTGCTATTTAGAACACTTGAAAGCATTGCTACGCCTTGTTCCGTAAAGGCATAAGGAGTAGATCGTCTCATTCCACCCCAACTTGAAATCACAAATTGTGATTTCAAGTTGGTAAACTCTTCCATGCTTAACTGGATCATAAAATCCTCAGGAAAGCGCTCTATGTTACGTTTAACAGCCTGGACAAGGACTCTTGGCTCAACATCATACAGTTGGGCAAGGTCAGTACTCAACATAACTTTCAGCCCACGTATCAAAAGGATTTTTCTCTCAATTACTTCTATAGGAACGATCGCTTTCATGTTTATCCCCGATTTGAGGTCACAATTTGTGACCTTAAAGATTCATCTTCCTCCCCTTCGAGAGTTGAAACATAAAATCCTCAGGAAACCTGCTTAGATTGCGTTTAACAGCCTGATTCAGTACCTTAATAGATGCACAATAAAGTTCTGCAAGATCGTTGTCAATCATGACCTTATGGCCACAGATTAAATATATTTTCCTCTCAATGACTTCTATTGGAACAATCGCTTCCATGTTTATCTCCTGCTTTGAGATCACAATTTGTGATCTCAAAGTTATAACTTCTTGATTATGCAGTTGAAACATAGAATCAGGACGAAACGCAGTCCGTAATACCTCTCCCAAAAGGTAGTCACAAAGTGTAACCACCTCTATCCCAATATCCAAGTTCCTCCAAGTTCCTCTTTATCAACGTCTCCAGTTTTGCGCTCTCTGTAAATTGTTCTTCAAGCTTTGCGGTCAGACGTTTCATCTTTTCATCAAAGGACTCGCCGTCATCCTCAATATCCTCAGCGCCGACATAGCGGCCGGGTGTGAGGACGTGGCCGTGGGCGCGGATCTCTTCGATGGTGGCGCTTTTACAGAAACCGGGGATGTCTTTATAAATTAACCCCTCACCCCTGCCCTCTCCCGCAAGGGGAGAGGGAGATTTTAGATTGTCTTGTCCCATAGAGGAGAGTGGCAATGAAGAGCGCCAGGCATGATAAGTCCAAGCTATCCTATGAATCTCTTCGTCTGAGAATTCCCTGTGGGTCCTGTCGATCAAATAACCCATCTTGCGGGCATCGATGAACAAGGTCTGGCCGCGGCGACCACGCAGACGGCCACGGACACCCCCACCCCGACCCTCCCCCGTCAAGGGGGAGGGAGTCTCCCCTTTGTTGCGAGAAATAAACCAGAGGCAGGCAGGGATAGGTGTTGTATAAAAGAGCTGGCCCGGCAGGGCGATCATACAATCCACTAGGTCGGCCTCTATGATCTTTCTCCTGATCTCTCCCTCGCCCGACTGATTTGAGGACATGGAGCCGTTGGCAAGGACAAATCCCGCGATACCGTTTGGGGCGAGATGATAAATGAAATGCTGGACCCAGGCAAAATTGGCATTACTCGCTGAAGGAACTCCGTACTTCCATCGCACATCTTCCCGGAGAAGCTCCCCCTTCCAGTCGCTGACATTGAAAGGCGGATTGGCGAGGATAAAGTCAGCCCTGAGATCTTTATGAAGATCCTGCCGGAAACTGTCTGCATGATGAGGGCCGATGTTCCCCTCGATCCCCCTGATAGCAAGGTTCATATTGCAGAGACGCCATGTGGTCGGGTTTGACTCCTGGCCATAGATGGAGATATCCCCCTTCCCTCCACCGTGGGCCTCGACAAATTTCTCAGACTGAACAAACATGCCGCCGGAACCACAGCAGGGGTCATACACCCTGCCTTTATACGGCTCAATCATTTCAGCGAGGAGTTTTACAACTGACTGAGGGGTATAGAATTCACCACCACCCTTACCCTCGGCAGAGGCAAAGCGGCCGAGGAAATATTCATACACACGGCCCAGTATATCCTTTGAGCGGCTCTCCACATCTCCGAGTCCGATGGTGCCGATGAGGTCGACCAGTTCACCGAGGGTATGTTTATCGAGGGTCGGTCTTGCATAGTCTTTTGGAAGGACACCTTTGAGCTTCGGGTTTTCCTTCTCGATGGTGACCATTGCATCATCAATAATCTTACCTATAGCTGGCTGTCTGGCGCTGGCCCGAAGATGAGGCCAGCGGGCATTCTTTGGCACATAGAAGATGTTCTCAGAAGTATATTCATCCCGATCCTCAGTGATATGGAAACGCTCCCCTGTATTTGGGCTGTAATAGTCACTTTTAGGATTAGCAGTCTCTTTCGAGAGCCAGCCATGCCTTTCTTCAAAGGCATCAGAGATGTACTTGAGAAAGACAAGGCCAAGAACTACATGCTTGTACTCAGCAGGGTCCATGTGGCCGCGCATCTTGTCTGCCGCCTGCCAGAGCTTTTCTTCAAATCCGAGATTCCCACCGTTGGATTTCTTTTTATTGGTCTTTGATTTCGTCATGAGTTAAATACTGTTTTGTACGTCCTTATGCTATTTAAGACATTCAATAATGTCAACAGGTTATTGCTGTTTCGCAAAGAGGGATTTTCTCAAACGAAACACTCAGGACATTTTTGATAAGCATTCTTCTCATGTCATACCAAAATGATAATGTCCTGTTTCACCAAAGTAGAAATGTCCTATTAACGTGTTAAGGTGTTCTCCATCTAAAGGAGGGCATTATGGCAAGAGAGGACATTATCATGCTGAGCA
>JAHFEQ010000077.1 GCA_023248395.1 Nitrospirota bacterium | reverse complement strand
TCAGGGCGAAGGCAGCAGACAGGCCTGAACAGTTCAAATGGAGCAGCTATTCCGGATACATTGGAAAAGAAAAGGGGAAATCATGGATAGAATATGCATGGGTGCTTAGCCAATTCAGTAAGGACATCAAAAAAGCTATGCGAAGTTACAAAACATTCGTAGAAGAAGGCCTGACCAAGGAAATACCGCCCCCTTTAGAAGACATTCATGGTCAGATAGTGCTTGGAGGCGAAACATTCATAGAGAAGGTAAAAAAGATGCTTACTGGAAAAGAGTTAAGCAGTGATATAGTAGAACGTAAAAGATTTGCCATGCGGCCTGATCCCGATAAAATCATAAAGGAAGTTGCCGGGGTATTTGGGGCTGATGAAAAGATGATAAAGGGGAAAGGCCAAAGGAGCAATATGGCAAGAAAGACTGCGATATATTTTGTGCAGAGATACGCAGGGCTTACGAATGAAGAGATAGGGGAGATATTTGGAGGAATACACTATAGTGCAGTGAGCAAGGCATCATTGAGACTTAAGCAAGAGATGGCTGATAATAAGCAGATAGCAAAACTCATCAAGGCGCTTAATTCAAAATTCAAGGCCTGACACCTTCTACATATGAGAAGATGATTGGAAAGCCGTACTCGGGAAAACCGACCGTATGGTTTGATGAGGGGGAGCTGAAGATAGGGTATGGCTGATATATTGTGACACTCACAGACGAAAGGGTGAGAAACGGGGAATACAAACTCCAGCCTGCAGCCACTGCGTCAGCTCTCTACTCTACATCAATTTTTTTATATTCTCCAGTCGCACCCTTAAGGTTTAATATAAGTTTTTTCTTCGTCAATAATGATAGTTCCGTCATCGCGGATCGTCCCTCTCTGAATCTGGTAAACGGATTTTTTTCTAGAAAAATTAGACCAGCTAGTAGATAGGTCCGACGGCGTCATGCCTCTCTTATTTTTTGCATTGACATCGGCGCCATTAGCAATAAGTAGTTTGGTTATGGCGGTGTTGTTGTATGCCTTATGTAGAGGTGTCCAGTCATTCTTATCTTTTGCATTGACGTCAGCGCCTTGGGCAATCAGCAGTTCAATTATAGCAAGGTGATGTCGTCCGGGGGACTCCTCATATCCTGAGGCCGCATAATGTAATGGAGTTTCGCCATCATTATCTTTTGCATTGACATCAGCACCTTGGGCAATCAACAGTTCAACTATAGCACGGTGAACACCCTGTTTTTGGGTACACTGGTCGGGCAGGACTTTTTGGGATTTTTCAATTGGCATGCTCGGTATCTTGGAAGTAAACCTCCACAGAGGGGATGGAATCCCAAAAGGTGGTATCCGGGATATTGGCTGTTGGGATTTTCGCTCTTAAGGGAGGAGGTCTGATGGTCTCCTCCCCAATATGCTTGAGTATTCCCTTTGAGGTCTGGTAGTCTGTAATAAACGCAACAATCCGCATATTGCCCCCGCATTTTATACATAGTAGCGGGTTGACTTCAAAGATACGATGGATCAAACGGGCCCATGCGGAACTTGCCTTGCCAGTGCCTTTTGTCTCTTGTATCTCGATACTCTGATCATCCCGGTTTTCTCTCCTCTCTTTCCCCCGATGCGAGCTGCTATAGATACCATAATAATACACAAGACTTTCATAGGGTGACGGAATATGCCCTGCAAGCAGCGCCATAAATTCCATAATGGTGTAAGTTCGATGTGTGCCGGAAGAGGGCCTATTATTTCTCTCATAAACGGTGAGGGGCAGTGCTTGCATTGAGCGAAGCGAAAAATTGTCCGCAGGATTAAACTCCACTCTATCAACTGAAATGGCGGCCCTGCTCATATATCTTGCAATATTCTCAATGGTATCCCCATCAGCGCCGTCTATCTGCCCCCTGACATGGACATTGAAACCTGAATTATGATTCCATGACATAAGCATATTTATAAGTTCCTGTGTTATTACCCCTTGCTCCAGTAATACGGTTAGGAGCCTCGCCCTGAATAACTCCGCTATCACTGAGGTTGCTATGTTCCTCTGTTCGTAGAATACTCCATCCTTCATCATGCCGGCAGGGACGAGGGCGTGAAGGTGCGGATGGTAATTGAAAAGAGAACCCTGAGAATGGATGCAATATATCCCTCCAGTATATCCGCCCTCAATCTCTATTGCCTCGGTAAAATATTTCTCTATCAAGAATGTGTTGAATATGTAGTTGTGCATGAAATAGTGCACCTGTTAGAACGATACCATAATGAAAGTTTTATTGCTCAAATGGACAAGTATCTACCAAAGTGGAGATTCTACAAAGAGGAATTAAATAGAAGTCCATTGCGTCATGAGGATTGGAAATACTGACCGGATATCAAAAAATCGACAAGCCAATTTAAGAGTAGAATTAGTGCAATTTGTGATGCAAATGGAATAATGGGGTCAGACTCCCTTATTCTCCCTGAATCTCCCGGGAACCATGAACCACGGCCAAGACATCTATCTGATCCGGTTTGATGTAATAGATAATCCGGTATGCTCCTTCGATTACCTCTCTAATCTGATCCATTTCATACTCTGGTACCATGCGGCCGGAAAGAGGAAAGTCAGCAATTTGCTGTGATCGCCGAGTCAAACGATCGACCATGCGCTTTGCATATGTTGAAGAGTCCCGGGCGATGTAGGCGTGAATGGCATCAAGATGGCCTTGGGCCGTTTCCGTCCAGTGAACTCTCATTCTGGAAGGCCATACTTTGCTCGAACTTTTTTCACATCTTTTGTCCTACCGGCCTTACTATCCGCCAACCCCATTTCAATGGCCTCGCGTACGTATATCTCGTGCATGAGGTCATCCCATGTAGCCTTTTCGGGCAACCGATCAATAAGTTTGTGAGCTTCTTCTTTCTGCATTACCCTTGACATAAGGAGATCTCCTTTTGTTTGCAATTAAGTATAGCCGGAAGAAGTTTATTTTTCAATCTCTGATCTGGCACCCTATTTCCCCACAGCGCTGAAATCCGGCAGCGTTACACTTACCTTAAACCCCCCTAGTTTCTCTGACCGCCCGAAGCTTATTTCACCGGAATACTGCTCTACGATATCTCTGACTATTGAAAGGCCAAGTCCATGCCCGGCAGCGGCCTCATCCAGACGGACACCCCGAAGGGCCAGCCGTTCTATCTCTGCATCGGGGCAGCCAGGACCATCATCCTCGATATATATATGGATACCATTATCAGATTCGATTTTAAGGGATACCCTGCTTCGCGCCCATTTGCAGGCATTGTCCAACAGGTTGCCCAGGAGCTCCAGTATGTCTTCCCTGTCGCCGGCGACTATCCCATGAGCCGGCAGTGAACACTCAAACTCCAGGCGTTTATCTTTATAGATTTTCCCAAGCGCATCGAGAAGGTAGTTTATCTCCTCCTTCAAGACTATCTGCTGCCCGGGCCTTGGGGTGCCCGCCAGACGGGCTCGCTTGAGCTCCCGTTCCAGCAGTTTGCCAAGCATCCCTGTCTGTTCAATAAGCTCCTCGCGGGCCTCCCTGCATTTTTGCATCTCTTCACGATGAGGCAGCTGTGTTAATAACGTCAACGGCGTTTTAAGGGCGTGCGCAAGGTTCCCCAGGGCATTTCGTGAGCGTTGGAGCCTCTGGCTCATTACCTCGAGCAGTCTGTTAATCTCTGCGATAAAGGGGCGTATTTCGCCGGGCACATCTTCCCTGAGCTGGGCTATTTCCCCCCTTTCAAGGGAAGCGATATCCCTCCGCACCCGCTCCAATGGGGCCAATCCTGCACCTACGATTATTCGCTGTATAATGATCAGGATCACAAGGATGGCCAGCGAGACCAATCCGTAACGAAGCTGAAACCGCCTTATATCGGATTCAATGTCTGAAAGGTCTTCTGCAATGCCTATTATCACAGGCTGATCCTGTTTCTTGAATCCGCTGATAAGAAGGAGGAGAGGCTGCTGTTGTGGTCCGAAAGAGTGCAGGCTCAAGGTCTCACCAATGGCAACATCAGACATTGGTAATTCCTGATCCCATAGTGATCTTGAGCGGAGGAGGTGACTTCCTACGCGGATCTGAAAGTAGTGGCCGGAGAAAGGACGTTTATAAATGGGATCAACACGTTCAGGATCAAGGGACGGGGGAGTACTCTCATCACCTCCATTTAGAGCCGCCAACAGACTTTCTGTGTCATGTTTCAGCCTTGAGCTGACGTAATCTTCTGTCAAATATCTGATCGACTTGCCAACAATAAACCATTGAAGGCTGAACAGGACCACCAGGCTGATAATAAGTCCGGCGCTGAGACGCGCCTGCATGGAGAGCATTATTTGGGTACCCTGAAAACATATCCCTGGCCGCGCCGCGTCTCAATCAGATCTTTTCCCAGTTTCTGGCGCAGCCTGTTTATATAGACCTCGATGACATTACTGTCCTTGTCAGAATCAAAATCGTAGACATGTTCGGTGAGTCGGGTTTTTGACAGGATCACATCCGGGTGCAGCAGAAAATATCGAAGCAGGCGAAATTCTATGCCTGTCAGATCCAGGGTCTTGCCCTCCTTCGTGATAACGCACTGCCGGTCATCATCGAGAGTTAGACCCGCCACGCTCACGTGGCCGCCTGCCTGGGACTTGCCCCGGCGTATCAATGCGTTGATTCTTGCAATCAACTCCCCCACATGAAATGGCTTTGCCAGGTAATCATCTGTACCTGCCTTGAACCCCTCTACCTTCTCAAACCATGCGTCACGGCCAGTCAGGATAATAACCAGTACCTTATTCCCCCTCGATCGCCAATTTCTCAATACCTCAAGCCCGGAACGGCCCGGCAGTCCCAGGTCAAGCACAACAGCATCATAAGGAATTTCATCGCCCATGAACTCTGCATCAACTCCATTGTCAACAATATCTACGGCGAATCCACCCTGAGAAAGATCCTCTTTTAACCTATGACTTAGGGCCGCATCATCTTCTGCCAATAGCAGTCTCAATGAGACCTGTCCTCTTTTCTTTTAAGTAATTTGCCGCTCCTGGCATCAAATTTAAGTTCCCACACAATACCCTTCTCATCAAGGATCTCTAATTCGTATATAATCTGGTCATTGTTTTCCTCTATCTCTGTCTCTAGAACGCGGCCGGGATATTCCCTCCCCGCCTTTTCAATAATCTCCTCAAGGGGGAGAATATCACCAGCCTCCTTGAGCTGTTTTGCCCTGTCATGATCATTGGCGGCAAGGCATGTGCCTTCACCAAACATCATAAAGATTAATACCAGCAGCGCTATTTTTGTAAAATCAATCATCCCATCTGCCAAAACCAGGAATCGACACTTCACGCTCCTGGAAGGAACCTGCCTCTGCCCTCCTATGACAGGCGCTGCAATTACTCAGGCTTTTCACCTTTGGATTTTTTGCAACATATTTCGGTCCAAGTTCATGATGCCTTTGAACGATATAAGGGATCTGGGTAATCCTGTCAGGTTCCGCGCCGCTATCCAGCGATCTTATAATCCTGACAGAGTACCTGCTGTCAGTACGGTCAGCCGCATTGTCCAGAAGGTATTTTTTTAAAGCGTCTCGATCATCGGTTGAAAGCTCTGCATTCTCTCCAAAGTGATCGCTCAGCCCGGACATCACCTTTTCCCAGGAACGCCCAGGGAGCAGTCCCGGCTGATAGGCAAAGTGGCACGCCCCGCACTCTTTCTGGTATAACTCATTCTTAACAGGGCTCACCCCTGAGCTTTCTTTTCCCCTTTTTAATTCATCCCATCCTCTCTCGTTTTCTTCACTCATAGCAAATTGACCCACTAAAAGGACTGTCCCGATTATAAATAATACTCCAATCCAACGTCTGGTTTTCATTATAAATCTCCTCTTACATAAATGTAAATAATGACTACTGGTTTTTTAAATACATCAGAAAATTGCCCTTCTCCTGCGGCGTGCATTCGCGTCCCACTGTCCACTTGCAATTTCGGAGGAACCACTTCTCAATAAATTTCGGATCTGTCAGGCGCTTGGAATTAACCGAGAGCGCCATCGGTTCGATAGGTTTCCCTGTTTGGGCATGCTTGCCGAGGAGGCGCAGGTCGCTGTGATGACAAGTTGTGCAGCTTCTCTCCTGACCTTGCTCCGGATCTTTAAACGATCGCTTCCACATAGCCTCTCCGTCCTTTATACTGAATTTTCCTGCTCCAAGTTCCTGATATTTGGCTAACAGATCATCTGCGGCTGCTGCATGCACAACCTTAGGAAGAGGTGCACAAAAAAACATCAGTAGTGTGATGACTACTATTTTATTCAAATTCATTTGAAAATCCCTCGATCTATTCGCTCCATGCTGTAGCGCGGGGGCTTGTCCCCCGCTATTTGCCGGCCATAAAGGCCGGCGCTACGACTGCATTTTCATAACCCTTTGTGCCCCGCAGGGCATGGAGCGTCATTTGAAAATCCCTCTACGTTTCCATCATTCCACGGAAGTGGGAATCCATATCTTTATTATCATTCTTGATTCCTGCTTCCGCAGTAATGACAAATTACTGAAACTCTTCGTCTGCACGTTTATAGCCTGTGAACATTCCTTTTATCAGATTTTCCCGATGTACGAAGCTCGACAGGGCAACACCCATGACATGAATGACTGCCATTGTTAATGTAAAACCTGCAAAAAACTCATGCACCTCCTCCAATGCCCCGACTCGAGCTTTTCCTATCCCTGCCATAAGACCGGCTAATGGACCGGCATATTCCTCGGCACCATATAAGGCAAGACCTGATACTGAAGTCAGCAGGAGGCCGATGAGCAGGACAATCACCATTGATCCCCCGGCAGGGCCGTGGCCGATGTAGCGTTTAGCCCTGAAAGTGATCAAATCCCGCAGATAATCCAATACGACACGCAGCCGGAAAACAAAATCAGAAAATCTTGCATGCTCAGATCCCACTAAACCCCACATAATCCGGAAAAAGACCAGCACCAGTATGGTATACCCTGCAAGGACATGCAGACTCAGGAAGTCATCTTCTACGAGGTATGCGATAATGAATGAGATTACCACGGTCCAATGAAATATCCGGACAAACGGATCCCATACCTTGACTTTCTCTATATCCCTATCCATTTCTTATATCACCCCCTCTCTGGATTTTTGTAATCACAGTTTACCAGGGGAAGCTTAATTGAAGCTTAATGGATAATATAAAGAAGGGGGCATTATTAGCGATAATACCAGTATGAATGCATCTTTTCATTGTGCATACGATCTAAATACTATAAACGACTCCGTACCCCGCTTCCACGTTGCGGAAGACACTATGGTGTGTTATCATTTAAACAAAAGTGTAATCACTGGAGGCAGACATGGTACGGACACAGATACAGATGTCAGAAAAACAAATAAAAAAACTAAAGCGATTGGCATCAGCCCAACATAGGTCTGTAGCGGATCTTATACGTCAGGCCGTGGATAATTTCATTGCAGTAAAAGGTGGTATGGATATTAAGGAAAGACAGAAACGGGCGCTTGCTGCAGCAGGCCGTTTCCATTCCGGGATAACTGATCTTTCGCAGGCTCATGATAAATATTTAGCAGAGGACCTCAAAAAATGATGGTGTTTATAGATACTTCTGCTTTTTTAGCCATCCTGGATGCAGACGATAAATATCACAAGAAGGCAAGTGAAAAGTGGGCAGAATTTATTTCATCAGAGGAGACACTATTTTGTAACAACTATATCCTTGTAGAGACCTTCGCACTTGTACAGAATCGACTTGGTATGGAAGCATTACGGACTTTTAATGATGACATACTCCCTCTTGTTAATATAGATTGGGTTGAAGAGTCAACACATAAGGCAGGAGTAAGTGCCCTGCTTACAGCCTCAAGAAAGAGGTTGAGCATGGTTGATTGCGTCAGTTTCGAAACAATGCGCCGTCTGGAGATAATGAAAGTCTTTACATTTGATCTACATTTTACAGAGCAAGGCTTTCAATGCATCCCGTAGACCTTTTTTTTATTATTAACTTAATAGATATTGTAGTCTGACCCCATTTGTCTTTCTCTAATGCCTCCCTTTTGACATTCATTGTAATTCACTGTAATATATTGACATACAAAGGAGGTGGATGTCATGCCCACTATTCAGAAGAGTTTGCGGATCCCTGAAGAGATAATTAAAGAAATTGAGGACCTTGCCACAGCGGAAGGGAAGGGTTTCACCACCGTTGCCAATGAACTGCTGGAAGAGGCTATAAAGGTGCACCGCTGTCCTGGAATAGTTTTTACTGAGGGCACCAGCGGGAAAAGGGCTAGAATTGCCGGTACCGGCATTGAAGTATGGGAGGTCATTGCAACCTATAAAAGCGTTGACAGTAAACTAAAGCGACTGGGCAAGACTTACCACTGGCTTACGGAACAGCAGCTTAAGTATGCCATAGGCTACTACAGCCTTTATAGAGAGGAGATAGAGACCCTTATAAAGGAAAATGAAAAGTGGACCTCTGAGGAAGTCCGTAAGCGTTATCCTGTACTCATGGCAGGTAAACGGTGAAGTATTATCTTGACGAGGGTTTAAGCCCCAGGATTGCGGAGATATTAAGGCAGGCTGGCATAGACGCAGTTAGCGCCCATGAGGTAGATATGCTGGAGGCAAGTGATTTTGAGCAGCTCGAGTATGCATCTTCTCAAAAACGCTGTTTTGTAACAAGAAACCGCAATGACTTCATCAGGCTCACGGTTTTATTCTTTAACGAAAGCAGACCTCACTTTGGCGTACTTATAGTTCCCCATTCATACCCGGGTGACCGTTTCAGTTTCATAGCCGAAACCCTTAAGAATTATGCGTTAAGCCATAAAGAGGGGACGGTTTCGTATTCCATAGATTTCCTTTAAGCAGCCAAAAGGGGTTAATGTTCCTCTGTTCATAGAATACTCCATTCACACCAACGAATACGCCTGATTCAATAGGAAAATCGAAAAACTAAGCCTCATCCTAATCTCCAAAATCTAAGGTGTCAAGGAGTTTTTTTATGGTTGTCAAGCCAATTTAGAAATATCCTATTTTTACCAAAGTAGAAATGTCCGGTTCTAAGGTCCACCAGTAGGACCCCTTCTTTTCCTGAACAGCCGTGCATTCCAGCTATTCCAAATATGGTCTGCTGCGGGTTTTCTCATC
>JAHFEQ010000027.1 GCA_023248395.1 Nitrospirota bacterium | reverse complement strand
CACGATAAATCCTCTGCTCGGTCACATCCCCGGATACGGATGGCGTCCAGTTCAGTACAATTGCACCCCCGTTGTCTCCTGCCACATCCGCCGCTGACAGTACTGTCGGCGCTGTCGGCGCCGTGTTGTCTGCCGGCACGGCGCTCGCCTGGTTGGAGTTCCCTGACTCCTGAGTCCCATCATAGGCCCGGACCACATAATAGTAGGTCGTCCCGTTGGCTAAACCAGTATTGTCTGTATACGTCGAGGTTGTGTTATTGCTGATCGTCGTGACCAGAGTCCCGTAGGGGCCGCCACTAACAGTCCCACGATAGATCCTCTGTTCTGTCACATCCGTTGAAACAGAAACCGTCCAGTTCAGGACAATCGCACCGCCGTTATCTCCGGCCACATCAGCCGCGCTCAACCCACTTGGCGGATTCGAAGGATTATCAACCGGAACCGCACTCGTCTCATTACTATTTGAGGACTCCTGCGTCCCGTCATAGGCCCGGACCACATAATAATAGGTTGTCCCGTTAGTTAGGCCTGTGTTGTCCGTGTAAGTAGAAGTCGTGTTATTGGAAATCGTGGTCACTGTCGTCGGATACGGACCACCCAGCGTCGTCCCACGATAAATCCGCTGCTGCGTCACATCCCCGGATGTAGACGGCGTCCAGGTCAGCGCAATCGCGCCGCCATTGTCGCCAGGCACATCCGAAGCGCTAACAGTTGCCGGGGCATTCGGAGCGATGTTGTCGGCAGGTGCTGCGCTCGCCTCGTTGCTGTTTGCAGATTCCTGCGTCCCGTCATAGGTACGGATTACATAGTAATATGTTGTTCCATTGGTCAATCCGGTGTTGTCTGTATAAGTCGAGGTCGTGTTGTTGCTGATCGTCGTAACCAGAGTCCCGTAGGGACCACCGCTGACAGTGCCCCGATATATCCTCTGCTGGGTCACATCTGTAGAGGCAGAGACACTCCAATTGAGAACAATAGCACCCCCGTTGTCTCCGGCCACATCGGCTGCACTGATTCCAGTCGGAGGGTTCGGAGGGTTGTCTATCGGTATCGCACTTGACTCATTACTGTTAACAGACTCCTGAGTCCCGTCATAGGCACGGATTACATAATAGTAGGTCGTGCCATTGGTTAACCCCGTGTTGTTCGTATATGTCGCGGTCGTATTGTTGGGAATCGTAGCCACCGTGGTCGGGTAAGGACCGCCCGGCGTTGTCCCACGGTAGATCCGTTGCTGCGTTACATCGCCGGAAACTGACGGCGTCCAGTTCAGTACAATTGCACCCCCGTTGTCTCCTGCCACATCGGCCGCTGACAGTACTGTCGGTGCATTCGGCGCTGTGTTGTCTGCCGGCACGGCATTTGTCTCATTCGAGTTTGCGCTCTCCTGCCCTCCTCCGAATGCCCGCACCACATAATAGTATGTTGTCCCATTGGTCAGGCCGGTTGTATTTGTATAGGTTGATGTCGTATTGTTGATAATTGTAGTAACAAGAGTCCCGTAGGGACCTCCTGATGCCGTTCCCCTGTATATCCTCTGTTCAGTAACACCCGGAGAGGCAGAGGGGGTCCATGATAAGTCGATTGCCCCGCCCTCGTCAGCAAGACGGTCTGAGGCTGTTAAACCAGTGGGAGGGACAGGCACGACTGCAAGCGTTGTACCACCGGTTACAGCCTGTGCCTGCGGAGGAGAGGCAAGAAAGACCTGGAAAACAGACATAAGGATAGCAAGCCAGGTCAGGCCATAGGCCCCAGCCGCTATCCCCTTCTTTGCCCAGGAGGATAAAGATGCTATGAAATTTTTATGTGCCGGCACCATTCAATCAATCATACATTCATACATTATTTTGTCGCGGAAATGGTAACAGCCCCTAAACCCACACCAGTGGCTAACCCTGTGGCATTCACCGTTGCAACACCGGGATTAGCGCTGCCCCAGGCAACGATGCTGCTGATGTTTGACGTACTGGTATCGGAAAAAGTTCCTGTCGCTGTAAACTGGACTGTCTGTCCCTGTGTCAGTGTTGGATTCGCTGGTGTAACCGCGATCGCTGTCAGTTCATAAATCAGGATGGAAAGGGCCTGGGTCGCGGTCTGCGGGGTCGGTGTTGTTGAATCCGTAACCTGTACCGTAAAGTTAAAGGTCCCAAAAGAACTTGGGTCTCCTGATATCAATCCACTACTGCTGTTCAATGTCACTCCAGCCGGGAGGGCTCCTGAGATAATCGTCCAGCTATAAGGTGTTGTCCCCCCTGTTGCAGAGACATTAGACCCATAAGTAATCCACTGGTAACCATTAGGAAGGGAAGTTGTGGTAATCTGAAGTGCGTTCGTGTTGACGGTCAGATTACTGCCGTTACTGGTCCAGCTTTCTGCTGTCACAGTCACCGGATAGGTACCCGGGGTCGTGCCCGTGGGGATCGCAAAACTGATTACTCCATCGGACCATGAGGTCACATCGGTATCAGAGACCTGGACTCCGTTGATCTTCACATTGTCAGTCGCTGTGCTCCTGTTCCCTGCCCCTGGGTCCGCCCCGAAGTTCATCCCGTTGATAGAGATGGCGGCCCCTACAGCTCCGCTGGCAGGGCTCAGATTATTGACATTGGGATACCCTACTCTCTGGGCATAGATATCCGCCAATGTCGTGCCGCTGTTTCTGTTATCACTCCAGGCGGTCATATAGCCGCAACTCCCGCTATCCGCTGCAATGACAGGACGCTCTTTGATATAAGTAGTGTCGGTTGAGATTGCCACAGCCGTCTCTACTGTCCCTGCTGTATTCATGGGGGATGCATAAATATCAGGGTTAGTCGCATTGTTCCGGTAATCCTGCCATACAACCATGTAGCGGCTGATCGGTGTAGCTGAGCAGGTACCGGCGGTATAGGCAACATCCGGGTACATCTGGCCGCTCAATGCCACAGTAGAGACTGTATAGGTCGTCCCGAGGGTCAGGTTCGTGGCCCCCGGGGTGACAAACCGGCTGTAGATGTCGGCAGACGTCGTTGCCCCCTGCTGATAAACAATCAGGGCATTGGCCCCGTCAAAGGCTGCGCGGGGATAGCGCTCAAGCATCGCCCCCGTATTTGCTATTGATACCTGCGTTCCCCACGTATAGGAAGGAGTGGCAGTCGCGGTGAGCAGGTTGGCTGAAATATCGCCATTGGCATCCACACCAAAGGTCTCCCAGGTGAGTAGATATTTTGTGGTCGAGAGGGAATAGAGTCTCGGTGCAGACCTCGGCTCGGTATTGGGAGTAATTGTCCCACTGCTCACTGTTGCAGTAGGGTTAGACGCAGTGGCTGCGGCATGGGTGGTCCTGTTATAAGTCTGCCCCCAGAAGGCATTGAAGCTTGTTGCACCTGTGGTACTATTCCGCCCATAAACTACATAGTAATTGTTATTCAGATCGCAACAGGCCACTGTCGGATAAGCCAAGATCCTAGTGGTTGATGTAAGAATAGCCGTGGACGTCCCCACTCCACCCGCCGTAGTGACCGTGTTCCGATATACATTAGCCGCAGTGACAGGTGCGGTGGTGTCGTTCCACATCATCCAGACGACGATATACCTTGAATTAACACTGTCATAGGCTACTGAGGGGAATTCGTCATCTCTACTGGCCGTATCTCCAATAGATAATGGGGTGCCATCCAGGACTGTTCCGGAATTGCTCACCCTGACGCCTCTTATGGCAGTAGTCCCTGTACCCGTAGCATTCGGTGTCCCTGTTTGCCAGACAATCAGGTAATTCGTCCCATCAAACGCGATGGCCGGATAATTATCAGCCGTAGCCAGATTGTCTACTTGAATATTCGCGCCGATCAGGGGATCCACCACAACAGGATAGGACGCTGCCGCAAGCCACTCTGCAGGTACAGTAATAGTCAGACGCCCATTGTCATAGACAGGAGAGATTGTTAGCCTTTTGCCTGTCTGATCAATTACAACAACCTTACCATAGGTGGTCACATAGCGTCCCGCTTGGTCCAGAAGATCAATTCCTCCTGCCATGTTAGATTTAGCAGTTAATGGAGTAAGGAGTTTCCCCTGGATCGTAAGATCCTCAGGTTTGCCAGAAAGTGCCTGTTCAATGACCCAGCTCTGCTCGATCCCTTCTCGCTTTGCCTCATAAAACTCCTGTATCACGGGGGTCCGTTGATATATAAGCCTATTCTCTTCAACCTTGACAGGAGAAGCAGAACGCGGGGGAAAAACTAACTGATCTGAAACCTTGATGAAGTCTAATTTAAATTGGAGACTGTTGCTGTCTATCCTCTTTCCACTCTGTTTCTGATAATAGGTTACTCCCTCAGAGGTAAATTCAGCCCGGTATTCCTGGCCTTCAACCCAATAGTAAGCAGGGTTAGATAGGTCTTTTTGAATGAAGTGTTCAGCCTTTTCTATAACAGTTGAGATGTCAAAAGAGGTTTCTGGTGATTTAGAACTGTCGATAGGGCTCTGGGCGGCATGGCTGGATGAGACAGGATATACAAGCGCTATAAAGAGCCACAGGGCGATCGGTGCAAAAAGCCAAGGATAAGTTAGTATCCTTTTTGGACCTTCATACCCAAGATGGTCTTTACGGGTATCTTTAGCGGTCTTATGTTGGTATCGAGGTAGAATACTCTCTACTGCGTTCCATACGCAGAATGCGGTTCTCCCCGAAGCAAAGATGTTACAACTCATGCTGGATGAGGTCCTTTCCTCACATTATTTAATATCTCATAAGTCCACCTCCTTTCCGACAATCGAGTCTGGTCGTTTTGGATACAAATGTAGTTACAGGAAACTATATTCAGCAATTGGTATGCCAAGGTCTATCCAGGCTGACTTGCAAAAGATATAGGGGCTTAATACATGGATCTATACTCGATATTGAGTCACAGTCGATGATTCTATTAGACAGCAGAATAAACAAAGGTTGTGTTAATAAGTCACAGCTTTATATACTTTTAGGGGGTTCCTCGTGGAAACATGTTGGAACCTGTTGAATTTATTATTCTATTTTATTTGTTTCCGAATGCCACATTTTTTATACTTTGGATAGGATTGATATAGGGTAATTTGGGCAGATATTTGGACAGAAATGAAGAGAAGACAGATTGACTTTTAGGAAGAGTTCTATAAGATGATACGTTGTGTCTTCCTGTATGATAAAGCGGCATTTTGTTTTGCTATTGTTATTGTTGCCACTCATCTGGCTCTCGTCCTGTGATCTGCAGGGTAATCACATAAATGACCTGCAGACATTCCGTATGGCCGTATCCTCTGAGCCCCCGACCCTCGACTGGAATCTGGCGACCGATAGCATCTCAATCCGTATTATTGAGAACTTGATGGAGGGGTTGACCCAGTTTGACCAGGACCTAAATCCCGTACCGGCAGTAGCAAAGGGATGGAAGGTATCAGAGGATGGTAAGACTTATATCTTTCCCCTTCACAATTCTATATCCTGGAGCGATGGCAAGAGAGTAACGGCCCATGACTTTGAGTACTCATGGAAGAGGCTTCTGAATCCCGCTACGGCCGCTGAGTATGCCTACTTTCTGTATGACATAGAGAACGCCTATGAATATAATAGTGGTCAGATAAAGGACCCCTCTCTCATAGGGATTAAGGCTATTGATGATACAACTTTCGAAGTAAGGCTACGAAAACCTGTGGTCTATTTCCCGAGTATCACAACCTTTACAGCGACCTTTCCCCTGCGGAGGGACATTGTAGAAAAGTATGGGGATCACTGGACAGACCCTGCCAATATCGTTACAAATGGCCCATTTCTCCTGAAGGAGTGGAGACATGAATACAGCCTCACCCTGACAGCAAATAAAGATTATTATGGTGGAAGACCCAAACTGGATGCTATCCGCTTCTATGTAATAGGCGAGAGTACGACTGCCCTGACCCTCTATGAAACAGGAGGCCTTGATATGGTATCTCTCCCCCCCCTCGCCATCCCCCATTATAAAAAACACAGCGAGTATAGCCACCACCCGTTTCTAAGGGGATATTACTATGGATTCAATGTTGAAAAACCCCCATTTAATGACAAGAGGGTGAGACAGTCCTTCTCTATGGCCATTGATAGAACAGCCTTTCCAGAAATACTGAAAGGGGGGGAACTTCCGGCTACTTCGTGGATCCCTCAAGGAATGATGGGATATAATCCATCCATTGGCCTAAGCTTTGACCCTGCAGGCGCAAGGGCCTTATTAAGGGAGGCAGGCTATCCTGATGGGAGTGGATTCCCTGAGGTCACCGCGGTCTTTAGCACAAACCCGGAAAACCTTCTTATTGCACAAAACCTTCAGGCACAGTGGAAGAAGAACCTCGGCATAGAGGTCAAGCTGGATAATCAGGAGTGGAAGGTGTTTCTGAAGACCCTCCAGACCAATACCCCTCCTATCTTTCGTCTGGGATGGGGGGCGGACTATCCTGATCCGGATAATTTTATGAACCTCTTTACATCGACCAGCGGGAATAACAGGACCCACTGGAAGAACCGGGAATACGATCGATTGGTGGAGGCAGCGGCTATGGAACAAGATTTAGAAAAACGGAAAAGGCTATACGATCAGGCACAAAAGATCCTGACAGAGGAGAATGTCCCCATCATGCCCCTTTTTACCAATGCACAGAATCTTCTGGTAAAGCCTTATGTAAAGGGTTTTAGGCCGAATGCTATGGATATTACCTATTTGAAGGATGTATGGATTGAGAGATAAAGAATGCTGCTTTTTATCCTAAAAAGGCTTCTCTGGGCTATCCCCGTCTTATGGTTAGTCGCCACCATTACCTTTATTGTTATGCACATCGTCCCCGGCGGCCCCTTTGATGCAGAAAAGCAGCTCCCGCCGGAGATCAGGGCCAATATCGAAGAAAAGTACCATCTCGACAGGCCTTTCCATACCCAGTATCTTCTCTATATGGAGAGCCTGATCAGAGGGGACCTGGGGCCTTCATATAAATATCTGGGCAGATCGGTGAATGATATCCTTGCGGACACATTTCCGGTCTCCATTCAACTCGGGGTCATTGCCTTTATCCTGTCACTTATATTGGGAATGGGCACCGGGCTTCTGTCAGCCGTATCAAAGGGTCGGGGGGACTGGATTGATAAGACCAGCATGCTCATGGCTATAGGGGGTGTCTCTATCCCTCATTTTGTCCTTGCAGCCTTATTGATCCTTATCCTGTCTCAGACCTTCCATATCTTTCCCCCGGCCTTGTGGGAGGGGTGGGAGTATACGATACTCCCGGCCGTCTCGCTTGCGGCAGCCCCTGCCGCCTATATGGCAAGGGTCATGCACTCAAGTCTTATCAATGTCCTTAATGAGGACTATATACGGACATGTTATGCCAAGGGGTTACCGCTCAGGACCATCTTATTTAAACATGCGTTAAAAAATGCGGCAGTGCCCCTTGTCTCCTTCTCTGGTCCTCTTTTTGCGGGACTGATAACCGGTTCTTTTATCATTGAATACATATTCTCTATCCCTGGGATGGGAAAATACTTTGTCACAGCAGTCATCAATAGAGATTATCCCCTGATTATGGGGGTAACACTCCTGTATGGCTTATTAATAGTATTGGCTAATTTGGCCGTAGACCTGCTGTATTTCTTTATTGATCCGAGGATACGGAAAAGATAAATAAAAAATAAAAATGCAAAATGACAAATTAAAATTTAAAATTTTGATTTTTTGATATGTATATTTGATATTTGATATTTGATTTACTTATGAAACTATCTGTACTCATTGGTGTATTTGTTATTCTCTTAGCCTGTATTGTTGCGCTATTCGCTCCCTGGATTGCCCCTTATACCTACGACCAGCAGGATATGTCGGTAATCCTTCAGCCGCCGGACAAGGATCATCTCCTTGGCACTGATAGTCTCGGAAGGGACCTCTTAAGCCGTATGATCTATGGGACAAGGGTATCTCTTTCTATAGGCCTCTTTACGTCCCTTGTTGCCATGGCTATCGGAACCGTTTATGGAGGAGTTGCCGGCTATAAAGGAGGATGGGCAGACCACCTGATGATGCGTCTTGTTGATGTCCTGTTCGCAATCCCGGATCTCCTCCTCATTATCCTGATTACTGTCGTCATAGGCAGGGAATTCTGGGGAATATTCCTCGCCCTTAGCCTCGTAAGTTGGGTAAGTGTAGCCCGGCTTGTTCGTGGTGAGGTGTTACGACTCAAGGAGATGCCTTATATTGAAGCAGCGAGGGGGATCGGAGCGGGTAGTTGGCGAATCCTCCTCCGTCACCTCTTACCCGGCTTAAGGGGTCTCCTGATAGTTACGTTTACCTTCCGTATCCCGGCAGCCATCCTGTCAGAATCCACTCTAAGCTTTGTGGGACTGGGACTTGCCCCACCCTTTAGCAGCTGGGGGGTATTAGCCAATGATGGCTGGACAGCCATGCGGTTCTTCCCCCACCTGATGGTCTTTCCAGGGATTGCGATCTTTGTAATCGTACTGGCCTGCAATCTCGTAGGAGATGGTCTGCGTGATCTCTGGGAACCAAAGTCGCCAGTTTGACACCTCATCGCCTTTTATTGTATTTTACAAACAGATACCTCTCACCCTGACCCTCTCCCTTAAGGGAGAGGGAGGGGAGAGGGGGTTTTTCGTACTTAAATGAAAACTGCTTTTCTCTATACGCCGAAGTACAGCCTCTACGATTATGGGCCGGGGCACCCCTTAACGGTCACAAGATTAAAGCTCTGTTACGAGCTTCTTGAGGCATACCGTATATTTCAGAATCCAGAGGCACAGGTTGTTGAGCCAATCGCTGTAAGGAAGGAAGACCTCCTCTCTTTTCACGATGAGGAATATATAAAAATCCTCGAACAGGTCAATGTGAATCCAACCGATTCTTCGGCTTATCCCTATGGTATCGGGTTGGGTGATAATCCTGCATTTAAGGGGGTATACGACTGGTCTGTCCTATATACAGGGGCCACCATCCAGGCTGCAAGGATGGTGTGTGCCGGAGATGTCGGCACAGCATTTAATATAGCAGGTGGGCTGCATCATGCCATGCCCCGACGGGCCTCAGGCTTCTGTTATATCAATGACCCTGCCGTTGCCATCCATTATCTGTTAAGAGAGGGAAAGAGGGTTGCCTATATAGATATCGATGCCCATCATGGTGACGGTGTACAACATGCATTCTATAATACGAACAAAGTCCTCACTATCTCCCTTCATGAAAGCGGCGAGTTTCTCTTCCCGGGTACCGGCTTTGTAGAAGAGACCGGGGAAGGAGAGGGACGTGGTTATTCTGTGAATCTCCCCTTCTATCCAGGCACAGGGGACAGTGTATTTGTCTGGGGCTTTGAGCAGATTGTGCCGCCGCTGATTGAGGCCTATAGACCTGATGTCATTGTAACGCAACTTGGAGTGGACACCATGGCTACTGACCCGCTTGCCCATCTTATGCTGACCACAGGGGGGTTCTGTAAGATGGTGGAGAAGATGCGGTTCTTTGGAATCCCGTGGATCGCATTAGGCGGCGGGGGTTACAATATCTCTAATGTAGCAAGGGCCTGGACCCTTGCCTTTGGCATCATGTGCGGGGTCGATTTACCTGATGAAATTCCGGTTACCTGTCTGGATACCCTCAGAAGATACGGGTTTGAAGGGACTGCATTGAGAGATAAAGAAAGAATTCCCGGAGATGATTTAACCGCCAGAAGGTGGGCCGGGGAAAAGGTCAGGTATATACAGGAGAAGGTCTTTCCTATTCATGGTATTTCACTCTAAAATCTCATTTGAACCACAGGGGCACAAAGGTTACAAAGAAAAATTTTTAATTATTACCTCTGTGTTCTCAGTGTCTCTGTGGTTCATTGCGATAATCAGTCATCTGGCCTATGCAGAGTCTATTCACATCCCTGCTCTATTTCTTTCCCTCCCGGAAGAGGGCAATCCTTCAATAACATGGTTTAAAAAAGGAACGATACTATATAAGATAAAGGCCTACGAAGAGGCGGCGCTGGCATTCTCACAGATAGGAAAGGACGCCCCCCAGGATATAATAGAGGAGTCTCTCTATCTCAGATCAAATAGTCTTATGAAAACGGGAGATTATTCAAAGGCTATGGCTGCATTAAATTTAATCCCGGTTAAAAGCACGTTTTATAGTTATGCACTATATACAAAAGCAATGATAAGCCTTAATGATGGCCAGGAAAAAGAGGCGATTGAGTACCTGGAACAGATTTCAAAAAAATTTCCGGCAGAGAATCTTGCCCTCAAAGCACACCTTACATTGGGATTTATATACCTGGAGAGTAATCAGTCTGCAGAGGCTATCAAACATTTTTCTATGATACCTTCGGACAGTCCGTTTTATATGCAGTCATTATTCGGATCAGGATGGGCTTATGCAAGTATGGGGAGATGGGTAAGGACCGTTGTCTTCTGGGAAGAGTTATCTTCTCTATACCCTGATAGTAAATACACACGTGAGGTAATGCCCTACATGGGTCATGCCTACACGACTTTAAGTGCTTATGGTAAAGCCCTTGAACAGAATGGTGTTGCGTTGCGATATTATAATGACTCACGGAGAAAGTTATCAGATATAGAGACAGAGATTAAAGTGAAGGATATGAAAGGGATCGCCCGCGCTATAGATATGATAGGAGATAAGAAATTAACTAATGATTGGGAGTTATATCATGGCCTGTTGTCTATGGAGGAGTCTCTTGGGAAAAGAGAAACCGGGAAGGAAAACAATGTCGAGGCCTTAATAAATGCTTCTAAGAAGAGGAGAAGTAAAATAATAGAGGATATATCTGAAAGTCTAATCCAACGTATTGAGAAGTTGAAACAGCAGCTGTCAGAGTCGTCCATTAATACCACCTTAGAGATTGCGAGAAATCTTAGATTAGAAGGGGGTGGACATATTAGCAACGATATGATCTTTAACGAGCCATGATGAAGATTGCGGGGTTATTATCATTTGCTATACTCCTGTTCGCAGCTTGTGCAAGAGATAATATAGACATAATCAGGGAGAAGGAGGTCAGGACGACTACGAAGGAGATACTCACCTTTCAGGAGAGACCGCAGGAGAAGACGCTGGAATATCGCTGGAAGACATTGAAGGCGTATGAAGAGTTTATAAAGGCCAATAAAGGGTACAGGAGTGAAGCAATGGCCAGGAGCATGGAGGAGCTCGCAGACCTCTATAGGGATATAGAAGAAAATACTTACATGCAAAAGAAGGGGAGATTTAATCACAGGAGATCACGGGAACTTTATCAAGAGGTATTACAACTCTATCCTGACAGGCCGGAAAACGAGGGCATCTTATACCAATTGGCGCGGGGCTACATGGAGGAGGGAGACTGGGATAGTTCAAACGCTCTATTAGAAAGGATTAGCAAAAAATTCCCGAATGGAAGATTTGCTCATGAGGCGTACTTCAGATTGGGTGAATATTACTTTGAATATGGAGACAGGCCTAAGGCGATTTACTACTACCGGCAGGTCTTAAAAAAGGATGATTATAACTTCTATGACAAGGCCCTGTACAAATTGGGATGGGCACTCTTTCAGAGCAGGGAATACGAAGATGCAGCTGATAAGTTTATCGCCTTTCTTGAGAGAAAGGGGGTAAGGCTTACCCCTGAAGGGAAAGAGGAGGTAAAAGAACTTTCTGGCGTAGAGGGGAATATGGTATGGGATTCCATTAAGACTCTCATATTAGTATTTGATTATATGGGGGGACATTCTAAGATAGCAGACTATTTTAAGGTACGGGGGATACAGAGTTTTGAACCTTATATCTACAGAAGGCTTGGAGATATATATCTTGAGACCGGAAGGTTTAAAGAGGCGGCAGATATTTATGAGGCCTTTGTCAATACAAACCGGTTTCATGAGGATGCACCCCTGTTTCAATCAAAAATTATTGAGGCATACACCCGTGGAAATACGTTTGATCTTGCCCACAATTCAAGGGTAAAACTTATAGATACCTACAGGGAGGATAGCCTATGGTTTAAATCCAACAGGAGGAGTGCCCAGAAGCGGGCAAGGGATCTCGTGGAGTTAAATAAGCCCCTCGTAAAACATGACATGTTCCAGTTGGCAAAATACCGCTATTCTACGGCACGTTTGTCAAAGAAGGAAAAAGACTATGCAGAGGCTATTATCCATCTGCGCAGATTTATTGACAATTTTCCCCAGGAGCCTGAATCTGTAGAGCTAAGGTCTATGTTAATAGAGTTAAACTTTCTTTTAGCAGAGATCTATTTTGATATGAAAGATTATAATAATGCAGCAACTGAGTATGAAAAGGTTGCCTATCAGTATCAACCCTCTACCTTCAGTGCAGAGGCTGGTTATGGGGCCTTACTTGCATTGGAGAAGCTCGCAAAGCCCGCAGGATCAATTCGGGCTGATAATAGTTATACACTTCGATTGGTAGAGGGATGCAAAGATTTTGCCAGGACCTTTCCAAAGGACAGGAGGGGCCCGGAGGTCCTTATGAATGGAGCCGATATATTTTCTCAGCTGGGTAAATTTGAAGAAGGGAGGTCTATGGCCCATCTTGTAATAGAAAATAGCCTGTCTACAGAAAGAGAAAAATATATAGCTCAGAGGCTTATAGCAGAGAGCTTCTTAAAGGAACAGTCTTACAAGAAGAGTGAAGAGGAGATAAGAAAGGCTATCGCTTTAATCCCTGAAAGTGATAAGAAAGATCTTCCTCTATTAGAAAGGGCACTGGGTGCGTCATTGTATAAACAGGCAGAGGATTTGAAATCTCAAGGCAAGACATTGGAGGCCGCAGAGGCCTTTGAAAAGGTGTATTATGCAGTTCCCAATTCAGATATTACCCCTGTTGCCATGTATGATGCAGGGGTTTTATTTGAACAAAATAAGGAGTGGGATAAGGCAATAAAGACCTATGCAACCCTTTTCCAGAGATACCCGGGCTCACGATACACCTTTGATGCCCTGACACACTGGGCAGAGATAAAGGAAAACCTCAGGGACTATGGGATGGCAGCTCAGGTCTATGAGAAGGCCGCTGATATTGCACCGGATACAAATCTCAAAGAAGAGGTATCCTACAGGGTCCTGCTGATGTATGAGATGGGCAAAGATCTAAATAGCCTGTATAATAGTTATAAAAAGTTTTGGGGGAGATTCCCGGAAAGCCGCCGGATGGTGGACCTTACCTATAAAATTGCGAACAGCAGGGAATCGGTTAAGGATCTTGATGCGGCAAAGGGATTATATGAAAGGGTCGTATCGCTTCATAAAAAATCAGGTGCAAACGCGACAGTAGAAGAATCAGTACTTGCTGCCAGGGCACAGCTTATTTTAAGTGATTACAGGAAGGCGCAGTTTGAGGAGGTCAAACTTGTCCAGCCCCTGGAAGAAAACTTGAAAAGGAAAGAAGACCTCCTTAAAGAGGCCCTGGCCGGTTATACTTCTGCAGCCAAATATCGTATAAGTGATATTACCACAGAATCTACGTATAAAATGGGCAAGATGTTAGAACACCTTCGAGATGCCATCCTGGAGTCTGAGAGACCCGGGGAACTTACCCCTGAACAGTTAGAGGAATATAATTTCCTGTTAGAAGAACAGGCCTCTCCCTTTGAAGAAAAGGCAATCACTGTTTATGAGGGGAATGTGCGGAGAATCATTGAGGCCGGGATTTATGACCCATGGATTAAAAAGAGCTATGAGAGGCTTGCAGGACTTTTGCCCGCACAATATAAGCGGGATGAGGCCGGGGAGAGATACTCAGGAGACATCTCTTCAGCCATACCTGACAACCCGTGGCTATACAATAACCGGGGGATACTGCTCAGAGAGAACGGGGAGTTTAAGAAGGCTGAGGAAGATTATCTCAGGAGCATCGCCATAAAACCTGATTTTCCTGAGGCCTTTTTAAATCTGGGGATACTGTATGAACTCTATTTAGGTAAGCCCGAAGATGCCTTAAAACGTTATAAAGAATATGTGCAGTTAGGTGGAAAGAGGGAGGACGTCCTGGTATGGATCGATATCCTGGAAAAAAGGATGAGCACAAAGTGAAGAAGTCAACACTAAAGTGGGTCATGGTATTTTTGGGGATTTTCATCATCTCTCTTTGGGGTGACAGGATATACGCTGAGATGCAGAAGGAAAAAGAGAAAAAGATTGAACTTGAAAAAGAGGAGATATTGGGCATCTTAGAGCGGCCCAATGTTGTATTCCCCATACGCTGGAAAGACCCTGAAGGCCCGGAGGAAAGTCTGTATAAACTTCAGAGAAGCTTTAAGGAAGAGATCTTTGATTTTGTGGACATGGAGACTATTATGCATGATTCCGGAGATTATAAAAAGAGATTACAGTGATTAATAATCACTGTAATCCATAACAAAAATCTCTGTAATAAAATATACAGGAGGGTTTATGGAAATGTTTTGGGGTGGCATAGATTTTTTTAAGAGTGGCGGACTCTTTATGTATCCGATCCTGTTTGTCCTTGCCCTGGGGACAGCCATCATTATTGAGAGATTCATATTCCTGTCGAAGGCAGGGATAGACGGCAAAGTCTTCTGGAATAAAATAGAACCAGATATCCGATCAAATCGATTAGAAGATGCAATCCAGCAATGCACAGGATCAGACGCTGCACTTCCAAAGGTCCTGATGGCAGGACTGGAGAAGGCCTCGCATTCAAAGCCTACAAAGGATGACCGGGAAGAGTTGGAAAATCATATTGAAGAGGCCATGCTTTCCATCATGCCCCAACTTGAGCGACGCACACACTATCTCCCAACCCTGGCCAATATCTCTACCCTCCTGGGATTGCTTGGAACGATCATAGGACTGATACAGTCCTTTCAGTCCATCACAGCAGCAGACCCATCACAGAAGGCCACCATGCTGGCACATGGTGTTTCAGTAGCGATGAATACGACTGCCTTTGGCCTGATGGTGGCCATCCCTATCATGCTCTGTTACGCCTACATCCAGTCCCGTACAATCAAAATAGTCGATATGCTGGATGCCTTTTCTATAAAACTCCTTAACACCCTGACATCTGAGTAAGTTGAAATGCTTCCAAGACCTTCGTTAAGTAAACACAGATTGCATGAGGAAAAGGAGTTGCAGATCACGGCATTCCTGAATCTGATGGTCATTCTTATCCCATTTTTGCTGGTGACTGCTGTATTTGCACGAATGGCCGCCATTGAGCTTACCCTTCCCAATGAATCAAAAGTATCTCAGGATAGAAATAAAGAGATAGCCATGCCTAAGTTTCACCTTGTGGTATCTATCCGTGAAGACGGGATAGAGGTACTGAATGATAAGACAGCGCTCGGAGTTTTTAAACAGGATGCGAAGGGAGCTTATAGCTTTGCAGGACTTTCTGACCTCTTGCGGCAACTTAAACAACAATATCCTGCAGAGAAAAGCGCGGTGGTCTTAAGCAGACCCTCAATATCCTATGAAACTCTGGTTGCAACAATAGATATCGTACGGGAAGGGTTTCCGGATATATCCATAGGTGAACTATGATATACATCTCCTCAAGGGTTAAAAGACATAAATATAAATTTGCGATGAACACAGGTCTTAATCTGGTCTCCCTGATGGATATCTTCACAACACTCGTCTTTTTCCTTTTGATCCATGTATCAGGCGAAGGAGAGTCAATCCAGATACCAGACATCGTAAAACTCCCCATCTCCACATCTACCGACAGGCCTGAGCCTGCCACAACGATCTATGTCACTACGGACAATATCCTTGTGGGTGATAAGAAGATTGCTGACGTGCGGGAAGTACTGAACAGTGGTGAGATTTCCATTGGGAGGTTAGAGAAAGAGTTGTCGTATCAGGCCACAAAATTTAAAGAGGGGGCTAAGTTTAAGGGGAAGGTGATCATCATGGGGGATAAGGTGATCCCCTTCACCCTTCTTAAGAAGGTCATGTATACCTGTTCTAAGGCCGGCTATCCAGTGATTAGTCTGGCTGTGATACAGAGAGAAGGCCTATGATTCCTCCATCAGGAGATAAGAGTGATGTCCTGTTTAAGAGAGTGCTTATCGCATCACTCCTGACCTATTTCATTTTAGCCTTGGTCATCGAGATGATCCCTTATACCAGGGAAGTGAAAAGGGGGGTTCTAAAGCCGCAGAGAATAGTGAAACTCATAGAAATACCCTTAAAAGAACCACAACTCTCTGATGAACAAAAGAAACGGCAAGAGGAGGAAAGACGTTTAGCAGAAGAACGCAGGCTAAAAGAGGAACGCAGGAGACAGGAGTTAAAAAGACAGAAAACGGAGGAGCAAAAACACCGTGAGGAGGAGAAACGTCTCGTTGAAGAACGGAAACGGACTGAAGATCAAAAGAAAAAGGAGGAAGAAGAAAAACGATTAACTGAAGAACGGCAGCAAAAAGAAGAACACAAGAAGCAAGAGTTAGAAAAACAAAAGGCAGAGGAACAGAAACGCCAGGAGGAAGAAAGGCGCTTAGCCGAGGAACGGAGATTAAGAGAAGAAAAGAAAAGGCAAGAAACAGAACAACGGGAAGCTGAAGAAAAAAAAAGGATGGAAGAAGAGCAGCAACGGATAGAGAAACAGAGACGTCAGGAGGAAGAACAACGCTTAGCTGAAGAACAAAAAAGGATTGCAGAGCAAAAACGACTGGAAGAAGAGAAGCGGATCGCTGAAGAGCGGAGGCGCATTGAAGAGGAGAAGAGATTAGCAAAAGAGAAAAACAGAGAAGTAGCGATGAGTTCTGGTCTATTAAAGACAACGAAGGGAGGAAAAAAATCCCTGGACACTGTTGTGAGTAATGAGGAGATCAGTAGCGCAGTCACCACCCCTTCCGACAAGCTGATACAAACGCCACTGGGGAAAACTCAGACAGCCCCTCCTTCACCAAAGGGGGTTGAGAGGCCGCTAAAAGGCAGTGAAGGGATAGGGGATGTCTCAGGAACTCTCGCAAAGACGGATACAGGTGGTTTTAGCGGAAAAAGGGGGGTAGCGGGTATAGAGGTGAAACATATCGATATGAATGAAACACGCTCTTCAACTTCAGGCAAGAATGAGAATACGGGTGGGGGTGATACGGATATTTACAAACCGAGGAGTAAAGAGTCTATCAAAGAGGAGATTGTAAAAAATAAAGGGGGCCTGGATTTTATCTATAAAAAGGCCTTGAGAAATAATCTCACCTTAAAAGGGGTCGTCGTTATAGAATTTACGATCGCTGCAAATGGGGACGTGACAGGAGCTCGCATTGTATCCAGCACTGTCAAAGACCCATCCTTTGAGGATCAGGTATTAAAGCGCATCCAATCATGGAGATTCCCTCCTCTCCCGGAGAGTGGAAATACGGTAGTGACCTATCCTATTGAATTTTCTCCGGTGTAGGAAGATAAACCCCTTTAGCAATCCTGTCTATTCCGGCCAAATCCTTTTTGATCTCTATCTGCTCAAATATACCTTCCTGCTCAAAGAGGTCCTTTATCCTTGATTTAAAAAGAAGGACTAACTCTCCAAATCATCTCTCATAAAATATCACAGTCTTTATAACTCTTTAATTCCTGATAGTTCTGTGATAATATCATTTCGGCATGCGCAAGAAAAAGGGTCTAAACAATGGAGATATTGAGACTTACAGACATGAAAAGGAGACCCGCAAAAATGCCGTCCCTGTTGGACTCGCCTCTTACGACACATCAAAGCCAAAACAAAAAAAGTATGAATATGACCCGCACCTTGACCCGCAATTAATTTGGACAGGTAAGGCAGAACATACCTCTTTTGAAGTCCCTACTGTATCTCTGCACATCCATGAACGGATAGCGCCTGAGGCGATTATCCGTTCCATCAAAAGGGAAGACCCTCAGATAGACCTTTTTGCAAGACCCGAGATGCCGCTTAAAGAGCTTGTTGAGTTTTATCAGCATGAGATGGACTGGACAAACAGAATGATATTAGGCGACTCAGTGCTTGTTATGAACTCACTCCTTGAGCGTGAGATGATGACAGGAAAGGTTCAGTGCATCTATATTGACCCGCCTTATGGAGTAAAGTTTTCCTCCAATTTCCAGCCCTCCACAAAACAGAGGGATGTCAAAGACCATGACGACTTCATGGTACGGGAGCCGGAACAGATAAGGGCATACCGTGATACGTGGCAGTTGGGCATACACTCATATCTCACATATCTAAGAGACAGACTCCTTTTAAGCCGCGAACTCCTCACCGAAAGCGGAAGCATCTTCGTACAGATATCTGATGAAAACCTGCATCATGTAAGGGAACTGATGGACGAGGTTTTTGGAAAAGAGAATTTTGTAAGTATCATAACCTTTAGAAAAACAGGAAGTAAAGGTTCATCAACTTTAGATGCGGTATCAGATTATTTGATTTTTTATGCAAAGAATAAAGAACAAGCCAAATATAAGCAACTTTATATAAATGAGACATTTAATCCAAAAAATCATATATCATACAACTGGTTAATGGATAAAGATGGTAATTATCGTGAAATAACAGCTGATGAAAAAAAACTGATAGTGCCCATTCCTAACGGGATGAGACCATTTCAAACAATATCAATCACATCACAAGATCCTAACGAAAATACAAAAATACCTTTGATAATTAACGGTAAAGAATATTATTGTCCTTCTAATAGGCATTGGAGTGTGCATCCATCGGAGTTACAGACTGTAGTTGAAAAAGGATTGATAAAAGTATTTGGAAACACACCGAGACGAATTAGTTTCTTTGACGAAGAACCCGGCATTCTATTAAGTAATTTCTGGGATGATGTTATGGGTGCAGATGATCCCTTATATGTTGTACAAACAACCGCTAAAGTAATCCAACGCTGCATCCTCATGACCACTGACCCAGGGGATTTAGTTTTTGACCCAACCTGCGGAAGCGGCACAACTGCCTCTGTTGCTGAGCAGTGGGGCAGGCGGTGGATAACATGTGATACCTCAAGAGTAGCACTCACCCTTGCAAGACAGAGGCTGATGACAGCTGTATATCCCTACTATAAATTTGCTGATAAGGAGATGGGGGTTAAAGGCGGATTTGTTTACGAGGAAGTGCCTCACGTTACCTTAAAATCAATCGCTCAGAATGAACCTGCGCAAAAGGAAATCCTCTTTGACAAGCCGGAGATTGACAGGAAAAAGATCAGGGTTGCAGGGCCCTTTACTGTGGAGGGAATCCCACAGCATTCAGCAGAGGTAGGGGCAGTTCTTGAATTACCCCTAAAAGAACATCATACTGATGCCGAAAACCACATCCATACCCTCATAGAACTCCTCCGCAAAGACGGCGTCACCTTCCCCGGAAACAAACGTATGAAATTTGAAAACCTTATCCCTGTAAGCGGTGGATTTATCCATGCTGAGGGTGCTCCGCTTGAAAAGAATGGCATAAAAAAGGTTGCGGTCTCTTTTGGCCCTCCTCATGGCCCTGTTACAGTCAGACAGGTTGAAGATGGCATACATGATGCCTACCTCAGTGGATATGATAGTATTATCTTCTGCGGCTTTGCCTTTGATGCCGCGGCACAAGATGTCAGTCACCCCAAGATAAAGGTCTTCTATTCCCATATCAGACCTGATGTCCTGATGGGCGATTTGTTGAAGACTACAGCGGCAAGCCAGTTATTCACTGTTTTTGGCGAACCTGATATTGAGATAAAAATAATCTCCCCATCTCTCCCTTTAAGAAAGGGGGGGAAACTTCTCGAACACCCCCCTTTAGAAAAGGGGGGCAAGGGGGGATTTGACTCTGAGTATCAAGTCATCCTCAAAGGAGTCGATATTTACGACCCATTAACAGGTGAGGTCTATTCAGACAACGGTGACAGGATTGCAGCATGGTTTATAGACACAGACTATGACAAACGCACCTTCTGCATATCTCAGGCATTCTTCCCTGACTCTACAGCATGGGACAAATTAAAGCGCACGCTCAAAGCCTCCATTGAGGAAAGCAAATTTGAACTCCTCACCAGCACCCGCTCCCTTCCATTTAAACCCGGCAAAGAAAAACGCATCGCCGTCAAAGTCATTGACCACAGGGGAAATGAGGTCATGGTGGTGAGGAATTTAATAAAATAACGGGGGGGGAAATGAAGAATTTTGATTCCAGGACATATAGTATCAATGATTTCAGGGAATGGGACGAAGCTGGTGACCAACTTATATTAGCCCCAAGATTCCAGCGCAGGAATGTATGGACAGATAAAGCACGGTCATATTTAATGGATACAATTATTCGTGGAAAACCTATCCCTAAGATTTTTTTAAGACAAGATATAAATTCTAAAACAAAAAAAACAGTAAGGGAAGTCGTTGATGGACAACAAAGACTTAGAACAATCTTTAGTTATTTAAAAGATGGTCTTACTATTAGTAAAGTTCATCATAAAGAATATGGTGGCAAATTTTTCAGTCAACTTCCTGAGGATATTCAAGGGTCAATTTTGAAATATGAGTTATCCGTTGACTTGCTGTTAGATGCACCAGATGCTACCGTGTTAGACATTTTTGCAAGATTAAATACCTACTCGGTGAAATTAGTAAAGCAAGAACTTATTAACTCTAAATATTTTGGTGAGTTTAAACAAACTGTTTATGATCTTGCACTCGAATATCTAACCTTCTGGCAAAAAAATAAAATTCTTTCAGATGCTAATATATTACGAATGGCTGAGGCTGAATTAACTTCTGAATTAATAATTGCCATGTCAGAAGGAATTAGATCCAAAAAAGTTATTGAAGCCTCCTATAAAAAATATGACGATAAATTTCCTAATAGAAGCATTTCTATAGATAGATTTCGTAAAGTAATCGACATAATAGGAAATATGATGTCTGATAGATTACCCACTTCAAATTTCCGTCGTACACATATGTTCTATACACTCTTTTGTTCTATTTACCATATGCTTTTTGGTCTACCTGAAATGGAGTGTGAAAGAACTTTTTTTAAGCATTCCGATTATCCTAAGATTATTCTATCCTTAGAAAGAGTAGAAGAGATATTTGAAAAAAAAGATGAGGATTTGTCTAGAGAAGAGAGAAAATTTCTTAATGCAGCAAGACGTGCAACTACTGACGCAGCTGTAAGAAAGTTTCGTAGTGAATATGTATGTAATTTGATGATGGAGGCACTTAATAAGTAAAAACAAATGGCGAGTAGAGAATTAACTTATGCTTTAAAGTCATTAACCCGGGAGATAAATGAGGCAATTAAATTAGTCTCAAAAATTAATCAGTTACGGCAAACAAAAAGAGTCAAATTATCTATTTCGAAGCTACACTATGAAATGATTATAGAATTGGCTTTTTTGCGAAGTTTTCTTGCTTGGGAAGCTTTTTTGGAAGAATCATTTATTTTATATTTAATAGGGAAAAGGTCTCCTAAAAGTTATGCACCTAAACGCTTTGTAATTCCTAAAAACCGTCAGCATGCATTAGATTTTACATATGCAGAGAGTCGATATGCAGATTGGACATCAATTGATAAAGTCGTTGCACGTGCAGAAAGAGTTTTTAATAATGGGGAGCCATATTCCTCTGCTTTAAGAATAAGAAACAGCCGTTTTAATGACATAAAAACTGTGAGAAATGCTATTGCACATTCATCAATCCGTACGAGAGAACAATTTAAAATTTTTGTACGAAAAGAATTAACTTACTACCCAACGGGATTAACACCAGGTGGTTTTTTAGTGAAAGGAACTCCCCATACACCAACACGTATTTTTTTAGAAGAATATTTAGATACAATATTAAAATCGGCGGGAGAGATTGTACGTTAAAGATAGTTATTGCAATTGACAAACCAATCCTAAATACTCCCTTAAATTATGGGTACTATAAATGATCATCGTTAAATCCAAAAACAATATATCACTAAGACTGACACAAGAGAGGTGGAACCATATAATCCTGATGCACCCTGAGTTGGACACCCAGAAAGAAAGGGTGTTAGAGACTGTAACTGATCCCGATATGATTCAGCAGGGTGTTTAAGGAGACAAACAGTATGGAGACGATAAAGATACTTGAGAAAAAGGAGAACCTGGATTGGGACTATGATGAAGAGGCTGACGTTCTCTATATCAGTATTGGCGAACCACGCAAGGCACTGGGCGTGGACATTGGAGAAGGTGCTATTGTGAGATATATTGAGGCAACAGGAGAAGTGGTTGGTTTAACCCTAATTGGCATTAAGTATCGCTTGCTCCACAGTTTGAAAACAAAGTGACTATATTAGAGAGTCTTATTGCCTGCATATTTTCATAAAGATGGAGAAATCATGGAGATAACACTTACAAGAGAAAAGATCATTAAGGTTCTGAAAAAAGAACTTCCATATCTGAAGGATAGATATGGCGTGGAGAAGATAGCCCTTTTCGGGTCATTTGCAAAAGGAATACAAGGGAAGAAAAGTGATATAGATATCCTTGTAGACCTTAGGAAATTTCTAAGTTTAAGCTTTTAGAAGAATAGATTATAATAGGAGAATACAATATGGATATTGAAATCTTCATAAAAGAAGCCGTAAAGAGGATTATAGATGAGTTCAATCCGGAGAAAATAATCCTTTTTGGGTCGTATGCCTATGGGCATCCTTCTCCTGATAGTGATATGGACTTGCTGATTGTTATGAATACTGATATTAAACCGCACAAGAGGTCTGTGCTTATAAGAAAGGCATTAAAGGGTATCGGTATTCCCAAAGATATAATAGTGAAGACCCCTGAAGAATTTGAACGGTTCAAGGATGTCATCGGTACCATTATTTATCCAGCTGCCCATAAAGGAAGGCTGCTCTATGAAAGGTGATAAATTGGAGGTTGTAAAAGCATGGTTCAAGAAGGCGGAAAACGATTTGATAAACGCCGAACATACGATGAAGATGGGGACTCCACCTTGTGATACGGTATGCTTTCATGCACAACAATGTGCTGAGAAATACCTAAAGGGTTTTCTTACATTCCACGAAATAGAATTTCCTAAAACACATTCACTTGAAGACCTTGTTTTGCTGTGCAAGGATGTTGCCCCTTCAATAGAGTCCGAGCTTGGAGATGTAGAGATCCTTTCAAGTTACGGTGTTGAAGTCAGATATCCGGATGAGCTTTATTACGACATACCCAAAGAAGATGCTCTGGAAGCTGTTGATATATCCAAAAGGGTTAAGACAGTTATCCTTAAATATCTTGAAGGAAAGATATAAGCAGATATTATGTCCCTTGCAGTCGACAATCCCATATTAAACAACCCCTTTGAAGAGTCAAAGGAATACTGGATTTATGCTGAAGGTCAGCCAAAGAGGATGGCCGGCAGGCGGCCGGCGGGTTATTATTTCCGCACTGGCAAACGGCCTGATGCACAGATAGGGCTGTTTGTAGAGGAGCAGTTTAAAGAGCTTGAATTAGTAAACACAATCCGCCAGAGGGTGAAGGAGTGGCGGGAAGATGGATATAAAGGTGTAACTGGTGTTACTGAAAGGCTCCTTCAACACTGGAACTCCCCGGAGCGGGAGAGGAAACTCTTTTTCTGTCAGATAGAGGCCGTTGAGACTATAATCTATCTCACAGAGATAATGCCCAAAAATCCCAAAGGGATTACCATTCCTCAGGATGTCCCCACCGAATCTGAGATTGTAAAAGGATATAAGCCATTAAGACGATATGGCTGCAAGATGGCAACCGGAAGCGGGAAGACTATTGTAATGGCGATGCTTGCGGCATGGTCTGTCATCAATAAGGTACAATACCGGCAGGACAAGAGGTTTTCTGATGCTGTTCTTATTGTATGCCCAAACCTTACAGTCAAAGAGAGGCTTGCTGTCCTGTATCCATCCGGCGCTGAAAATTACTATGAAAAGTTTGACATAGTGCCCCGCTCAATGATGGATATGCTTTCAAAGGGGAAGGTCTATATCACTAACTGGCATGCATTTAACCCTGTGGATGACAGCAGGAAAAGAAGCGTTATCCAAAGGGGTGAAGAGAGTGAAAGGGCCTTCTGTAACAGGGTGTTGAAAGAATTACAGGGGAAAGAGAATATTCTTGTTTTTAACGACGAAGCGCACCATGCCTATAGACCAGCGACTTATGAGTATGATGAAGGGTTTGAGAAACTTTCGGCAGAAGATAAAAAAAGGCTCAAAGAGGAAAAAGAGGAGGCTACTGTCTGGATCGGCGGGCTTGATAAGATTAACTTTGCAAGGAAGATTAGCCTCTGTGTTGATCTGTCAGCAACCCCATTTTACATTCAGGGAAGCGGATACCCTGAAGGCTCACCATTCTCATGGCTTGTTTATGACTTTGGACTTGTTGATGCCATAGAATGTGGGATAGTAAAAATACCGAGAGTGCCTGTGGATGATAATTCAGGACAGCCAATTCCAAAGTATTTTCAGCTATGGAAGACCATCAATGAGTCACTCCCTGCATCAGAAAGGGCAACTCAGAAAAGAAAGCCAAAACCTGAATCT
>JAHFEQ010000076.1 GCA_023248395.1 Nitrospirota bacterium | reverse complement strand
GTCATATGACAGGTGAATTAAAACAGCTGGCAACCACCGACAGACTGACGCAGACATTCAACAGGGTAAAGTTTGAAGAGGTTATTCAAATAGAAATGGAGAGGGCCAAAAGATACAGGCGATCTTTGTCCCTGGCCATCTTTGATGTAGACTATTTCAAAAAGATAAATGATACCTATGGGCATAGTGTCGGAGACTTTATTTTAAAGGGAATAGCAGATGTCATTAAGAAGAATATAAGATCAACCACCTATCTTTTCAGATGGGGAGGTGAAGAATTTGTCATTCTCATCCCGGAGGTGGATTTAGAAGGTGCAAAAATCCATGCAGAGCGGTTAAGGAAGGTGCTTGAGGATCATAGCTTTGGTGAGGCAGGTACCATAACGGCAAGTTTTGGGGTATCTCAGTTCGAAGCCGGGGATTCGGCAGATGCCTTCTTAAAGAAGTCCGATGCGGCCCTTTACCTGGCAAAATTAAATGGGAGAAATCGTGTCGAGGTAAGTTCCTGAATTTGAGTAATCCACGGTATCGCTTGATTTTATGAGTGGCCGATGTTAGAGTAATTTTTAGAGGGAGTAGAGATGGCCGTATTAAAAATACTAACCTATCCTGAGCCAGTCCTTCGCCAGAGGAGTAAACCTGTCGGGAGATGGGACCAGGAGCTCTATAAACTGATAAAAGATATGACAGATACACTTGAGGCGGTCCCGGGGCTCGGCCTTGCGGCCGTCCAGGTAGGCGTTCCTGTACGCCTGTTTATCTACGATGAGGGGCCGGGGGATGGAAAAAGTGAAAGAAGTTATTCCGTGCTGGTAAACCCTGAGATCGTATCCCAGGAGGGGGAGATCAGGGAAGAAGAGGGGTGCCTGAGCATCCCGGAGTATCGGGATACCGTGATCAGGTCGGCCGTTGTAAAGGTAAAGGGGTTTAACAAAAAGGGGGACCCTGCAGAGATTACGGCGGAAGGGCTTCTCGCAAGGGTGTTTCAGCATGAGATAGACCATCTGAACGGGGTTCTCTTTATTGACAGGCTGAGCAGTCTGAAAAGAGGGCTGTTCCTGCGACGGGTGAAGAAGTTGCAGAAACAGTCGAAGGCAGAGCTGTCAGGGAAGTTATGATGGCCGCCATGAGATCTCCCCTCGTATTTATGGGGACACCTTCCTTCAGCGTCCCCTTTCTTGATGCGATATTAAAAAGCGGAAGAAGCGTTGCATGCGCTGTCACCCAGCCTGACAAAGCGAAGGGGAGAGGGCGCAGGCTGACGCCTGCTCCGGTGAAAGAGTTTGCCCTTGAGCACGGCATCCCTGTACTCCAGCCGGTTAAACTCCAGGACCCCTCTTTCGTAGAGTCCATAGGGAAGATACGCCCTCAGTATATCGTTGTCGTTGCATATGGTAAGATAATTCCACCCGTAATCCTGAGAATCCCTGAGAAGGGTTGCATTAATGTACATGCCTCTCTTTTACCTGAATACCGGGGGGCATCTCCTATCCAGTGGGCCATCATCAATGGCCGTCCTTATAGCGGTGTTACTACAATGATGATGGATGAAGCACTTGATACAGGGGATGTGCTGCTCCAGGAGAAGATTGTTATAGACAGAAGTGACACAGCAGGAAGCCTGAGCATCAAGCTGTCAGATACCGGAGTCAAACTTCTTATGAGGACATTGGATGGGTTAGATCGGGGAGAGATCGTACCGCAGCCGCAGGATCATACAAAGGCAAGTTATGCCCCTCTTCTTAAAAAAGAGGATGGCCTGATAGAGTGGATGGATTCATCTGAGAATATCTGTAATAAGATACGCGGGTTTACCCCCTGGCCCGGTACCTATACCTGGTATAAAGGGGATCGATGGGGGATCTGGAAGGCGGAAGTTATCGAGAGAGACACCTCATCCGATACGCCGGGAGAGATTGTAGAGATCCGGCCTGACGGGATTGTCGTTGCCACCGGGGGGGGCGTCTTAAAGGTTGAAGAAATACAGATGGAGGGTAAAAGGAGGATGGGGGTTCATGAGTACCTTAGAGGGCATAGGGTGGAGAGTGGTATAATTCTTGGTCAGACAAGCAGGTGACATTGACACTCGATCATAAGGTGCTTATAATATCTTTACTATATAGAGGAGGTATCAAAAGGTGAATATCAATACATTAAAGACAACGTTCTTTCTCGCGATTCTTGCGGTGCTGTTTGTATCCATAGGGTCGCTTTTAGGGGGAAGGAGTGGGGCAACGATGGCCCTGATTATGGCAGGCGTAATGAACTTAGGCGCATACTGGTTTAGCGATAAGATTATTCTGGCCATGTACAGGGCAAAGGAGGTTACCGATAGGGATGCCCCGGAACTGCACAGCATTGTCCGGGAATTGGCGATGAGGGCCCGTATCCCGATGCCAAAGGTATATCTCATGGAGAATCCCGCTCCGAATGCCTTTGCTACCGGCAGGAACCCGGAACATGCCGCAGTTGCAGTGACCACAGGGATAATGGGGCTGCTTTCAAGAGAGGAGCTCAGCGGCGTCATTGGCCATGAACTTGCCCATATCAGGAACCGTGACATCCTCATCAGCACTATAGCTGCTACGATTGCAGGGGCGATCAGCTATCTGGCGCACATGGCCCAGTGGGGACTCATGTTCGGAGGGCGAAGGGACAGTGAAGAGCGTAACCCGCTCGGTCCTGTTCTTGGCATCCTCATTATGATATTAGCCCCGATAGCTGCTATGTTAATACAGATGGCCATTTCGCGCTCCCGTGAATATAAGGCGGACGAAGGGGGGGCGTCCATCTGTGGAAATCCAATGGCATTGGCAGGGGCCTTAAAGAAACTCCAGACAGGGGTACAGCGTATCCCCATGGAAGCCAATCCTGCAACAGCTCATATGTTTATCATTAGCCCACTGACCGGGGGAGGATTATTGGCCCTGTTCTCTACCCACC
This sequence comes from Nitrospirota bacterium, assembly GCA_023248395.1. Lineage (GTDB taxonomy): Bacteria > Nitrospirota > 9FT-COMBO-42-15 > HDB-SIOI813 > HDB-SIOI813 > JAHFEQ01. Next base: position 6,254 of record JAHFEQ010000076.1, on the reverse strand, counting down.
CGCCTATAAACGAGCGTGTCACAAGGCTTGAGGCTATGGTTGGAAGACGATAAAAGGCATCAGGCGAATTTTTCTGTTGACAAAGCCCTAATAAATATGATAACTACCTGTACACCTTTTTAAGAATCCCGGCAGGAACCGTAAGATTCTAAAAAGGGTGCATTCTAAAAATAAACAGTAATATTTTTATCGAGGGGTGGTGCCAATGAAAAAAGTCATTATTTTCCTGTCCTTTTCAGTTCTTGTGATCTCTCTTTTGAGTTTTGTAGAATTGAGACCTACACAAGCGGAATATGCAGACCTCACACTGAATCGATATGCAGAACAGGCCGGGATGCCGCCTGTCATATTCCCTCATTGGTTCCACAGAATCCGGTTTAAATGTAAGGTGTGCCATGAAGATATATTTCTCATGAGGCAGGGCTCAAATGATATCAATATGGCAAAGATAATCCAGGGCGAGTATTGCGGAAAATGTCATAATGGGAAGATAGCCTGGGCACCTCTCTACTGTGACAGGTGTCATTCGGGTCAGAGTACGATTGTTATACCGAGCGCGCGGGGATTTCTTAAGTAGGATACTCAGCGACATAGATATATAGAAGTTATAGAGGTTAAAAGAGGGGGGCTTTATGATGAGTGGCAAGTCTAAATTCAGGTTCTTATTATCCACCATTTTCATGGTTATATCTGTACTGATTGTAGTCGCATGTGCACCAAGGGAGGTAAAGCAAGAAGCCCCGGCTGTAGAAACACCGCCTGCAGCAGCAGAAGCAGCGCCTGCTCCGGCACCAGAGCCAACCCTGGCTGCCAAGACTGAGCCTCCCCCGCCAGCACCGGCTCCTGAAACTGCCCCGGCCCCCACAGCAGCGCCAGCTCCTGCTGCTGGCGGCGTCGATCAATATAAAGACATTGATCCGTCTCTGCTGATCTATTTAAGCTCAAGAGGTGTTCTCGCAGGGACTGGTGATCCGACGAAAATTGCAGGAGATGCTGAGAAGATAGGGCAGGCACAGCATCCTGCCGCTATGGAGCTTGCAAAACTCCCCAAGGATAAATATGGATTGGTTGATTGGGCTACTGCTATAAAGAGCGGAATGCTTAAACCACTGGATTCTCTCGAGCCAGGGGCTGCCGCTATGCCACCCTTCAATCTGGATATCGTGATCCATACCAAGAGTAATTTTATGCCTGATGTGGTATTTCCTCATTATACCCATACGCTGTGGTTAACCTGTACAAACTGCCATGTTCAGATATTCCAGATGAAGGCAGGGGGGAACCCGGAAATGACGATGCCTAAGATCGCTGCGGGGGAGTATTGCGGAAGATGTCATAACAGGGTTGCTTTTCCGCTTACGGACTGTACCCGATGTCATGTGAAACCGAAGGAGGCTTCCGCCTCGCCAGCCCAGCAAAAATAAAATATATAGGTATGATGACCTTTGAGACAGACTTCGTGGATAGCAGTTATAGTGGCCATTGTGGCGTGGATATCTACCGCGTCAGTGATACTGGCCCAGGAGCCAGAGGTATCTCCTGAGGGAAGTACAGTAGTTCATGAGGTGCACATTCCAAAGGGGGGAGATAAGTTTAACCCCGCGATGTTAAATATAAAGGTTGGCGAGACTGTAAAATGGATAAACGAAGATGACAGGACACATGTTATAGCCAGCATTCCAGGACAGGGAACCAATGACAAGGAGCTCTTTGTCCCTAGTATAGCCCCAAGTAAGTCATGGAGTCATACCTTTAAAAAGGCCGGTGAGTATCCTTATTTCTGCTATATACACTATGTGATGATGGGGGTCGTAATCGTAGAGGGTGACCAGGGACAGTCACAATAGTCAATACTGAAATGGGAACAAAATGGATTCACCGCACCTTTTTCTTAACAGCCCTTCTATTTTTTGGCCTCCTGGTATTTTATTTATCAACGGCATACACGCAGCAAAATGCGCCACCGCAGGGAGTGCCTCAGAAACAGCAGGCGATACCTCTGCAGATATTGCCAAAGGACAACGCAGGCAATGTGGATTGGGTTAAGGCATTAAGCCAGGGAATCATCAAACCATTAGAATCTCTGGATCCTGATAGGCCGCCTACTCCTGTCATTGATCTTGATATTGTGTTTAAGGTCAAGGGTGAATTGCCTGATGTGGTATATCCCCATTACCCCCATACCCAGTGGCTTTCCTGCAGCAACTGTCATCCGAAGATATTTATTATGCAGGCAGGGGCTAACAAGGTGACAATGAAGAAGATAGAGGAAGGTCAATTTTGCGGAAGGTGTCACGGCATTGTAGCCTTTCCGCTATCCAACTGCACGAGATGCCACTCGAAGCCCAAACGATAGCCTTAATTGAAATATTTTTTAACCACTTTTTTTGTAACTCGCAGGTTTCTAAAAGGTTTCAGCGGATATGTACCGGTAGTCCTATTAGAAAGGTGACCCCTCCATCGGGATCGGGACGGTTCTTTACCCTGATCTTCCCATGATGGCTATCGATAATACGATGGACAATAGCCAGTCCCAGCCCCGTTCCGGACGACTTTGTAGTAAAAAATGGGTTAAAAATGTTGGCCATGATCTCTTGCGGAATTCCTACCCCTGTATTACTGATCTCTATTTGAATTTCACGCGGTCGTTCAGCAGATAGTCTGGAGGTTACCGAAAGGGTTCCCCCCTTTTCCTCCATAGCCTGTTCTGCATTGGCGAAGAGATTTATAAAGACTTGTTTCAACTGCTGCGGATCTGCGGATATCCATGGAAGCTCTGCCGGGAGATTGGTAACAATCCTGATGTTTTTTGCAGATAGATTATCCCTGAAGAGGAACAGGATGTCTTCGATTACCTTATTGATATCCGTGGAGACAAAGGCTGGCGAAGATTCTTTTGCAAAGGCCAAAATCTCCTGCAGGATCCTCTCCAGACGATTGACTTCCTGATAGATAATATCTGAGTATTTTTTGGCCTGCTCATCATGGGCAAGCTTATCTTTAAGACGCCTTGCAAAGCCCCCGATAGAAACCAGGGGATTTCTTATCTCATGGGCCATGCTTGCCGCCATCTCCCCAAGCGCGGCCATTCTTTCCTGCTGGATAAGCCTTTCCTGAGCCTCTCTCAGGCTCTTATTCGTCTCTTCTAAATTGGAGTAGATCATGGCATTCTCTATCGCTAAACCGGCCTGATGTGCAAACATCATCAGGAATCTCATGTCATCTTCTGTGATAGGCTTTTTGGTAAAGTGGTTATCGACAAAGATTGCGCCGATTACCTTCCCCTTGGCAAGTAAAGGCGCCGTGGCAAAACTATCGGTCTGTATCGCATCCCGCAGGGATGGGAGGGTACGCGGGTCATGCATGGCATCATGAATAATATATCCCTGCTTGTCGAGGACTGTTTTGGCCAGCACGCTTGTACCCCCATTAATAGGGACGATGAGGCCTGTGGCTAATTTATTTATCGTTGAATTTTTATGGGACATCATATCATCGTCACTCAATATTCTGTCTCTGAGGCTGCCGGAAGAAGGCTGCCTGTTCCACATATTGCCTGCCTCCTCCACGTTGTCAGGTCCTACCCCTAACACGCCCCGTAAGACATCCTCTTTCTGGTCCAGCAGGAATAATATAGCCCTATTAAACCCTAATCCTCCACCTATGGTTACCCCGGTCAGGATGATATGGAGCAGTTTATTCATATCGAGGGTAGTTGCCAGCGCGCTTCCTATCTCGTGGAGGATAGATAGCTCCGTAGCCCTCTTCATGTTTTCTTCTGCCAGTTGTTTAGCCCTTTCATACAGGGTAGCATTTTCTATGGCAATAGAAGCCTGTCCTGCAAAGGTGGAGAGGAACATCAGATCAGAGGAAGAGAACTTCGGGGCAGACACCTTGTTGGCGATCTCGATAGTGCCTATCAGGCGATCTTTTACGATCAATGGGACACCGATAAGATTCTTTATGGGCAGAAAATAGGTCTTCTTGTCTCCTGTATCCAGAGTATCGAGCATGATACTCTCCTTATGTTCTCCGATCCATCCGGTAGTCCCTTCTCCTATCTTAAACCGCAGATTGGGTGCTACAGAGGGGGTCGCACCATAGATCGATTTTGCAACAAGCTCCTCTGATTGATCATCGAACAGGGTGATGATACCAAAGCTGCCGCCAAGCAACTCAGAGATCATTCTCAATACGGAGTCCAGGACAAAATGGAGATCCAGTATGGACGTTAGTCCCTTTGACAGCGAAAATAAGGTCTCCATCTCCCTGGCATTTTTCAAAGTTTGCTGATAGAACTTTGCGTTCTCTATAGCTATGGAGGCCTGGCTGGCCAGGGTGGACAAAAGTTGTAAATCTTCATTGGTAAAGGTCGTGCGTTCTTCTCCTTCCCCGGAAAGTTTATCGTAGAGAGTGATCGTCCCGGTAATATTGTCCTTAGCCTTCAGGGGGACCCCCATGACGCAACAACTCGCTATCTTACTTATCCTTTTGGGCTCAGGTTCTGAATCTATGTTTGAGATTAATACAGGATTTCCACTTTCTACGATTCTTCCAGCGATCCCTTCACCTATATTGAGATCTTCAAGCTTTTTTGCATCCTCTTCAGGCATACAATAGGCCTTTATAACGAGCCTGTTCGTCTCTGCCTCAACCAGCCGTAATACCCCGCCTTTTGACTTTGTAGCATAGACACTGTTTTTTATAATTAACTTGAGGAGGGTTTCGAGGTCTAACGTGGAAGTCAGGGCCTGTCCTACCTCATATAAGGTAGTCAGCTCGAGCAGGCGGTGATTGATACTCTCGTATAACTGGGCATTTCTGATAATGCCTCCGACCTCGCGTGCAATCGTCATGAGCAGAGTGATATCATCTTCACTATAGTCTTTGGGGTCATATGTCTGAACAGTCAGTACGCCAATACACTTCTCCTGTACCGTGATGGGGACCGCAAGCATGGACCGGAATCTCTCTTCTTCGGTCTCAGGGACATATTTAAATCTCGGATCGAGGTGGGCATCCCGCAGGGCAACAGGTATCTTCTTCTGGGCCACCCATCCCGTTATCCCCTCTCCAACACGCAGCATGACCTTATCAACGGCCCGGATATTGAGCCCCATGGTAGCCTTCAGAGTCAGATTCCTGTCATCTTTATCTAACAGACTGATATAACAGCAGTCAGCACCCATCTTTTCCGCGGTCTTAATGACGATGATATTGAGCCTTTCTTTAAGGTCCAGGGTAGAGTGTGCAATCCTGGTAACCTCACTTAATATCTCGAGACTCAATATCTCAGAGCTGCTCTTTTCGATAGGTCTTCTGATCTGATCAGCCATAATCTAAACTCCCTTGTTTTATGTATACTAACAAAATTTAGTGTGATACGCAACGAAATCCCTGAAAATTCCTTGAGATAGATGACATTGGTGAGGGATTACCAATGCACCTTGACACATATACCCCTGCATTGTTATTCTGTAGATACCGTCTATTAACCCGGAGAATTTAACGAATGCCTTATCCCATACGAGAAAAGAGAGAGTTGGCTCCAAACACCGTCATGATGCAGGTCTATGCCCCCCTTGCAACCAGGAAGATGCGGCCCGGCCAGTTTATCATAGTCAGGGTAACTCCTAACGGTGAGCGCATCCCCCTGAGTATCTCCGGCTGGGACAGGGACAAGGGTACAATCAGGATCATTGTGCAGGCTGTAGGCAGGACAGCTTATCAATCTTCAGGTAGGGGATTCTCTGGAGGATGTGGCCGGTCCACTTGGAACCCCTTCCCATATAGATTACTACAGGACCTGTGTCTTAATCGGCGGAAGCTATGGGACGGGCGCCATGATCCCTATGGCAAAGGAGTTGATAGAGAGGGGCAATAAGGTCATAGGTATCATCGGGGCGAGGACGAAGGGGCTTGTGCTCATGGAGGAAGAGTTGCGAACGATCTGCCACAGGGTAGAGATTTCTACAAATGATGGGAGCTATGGGGTGAAGGGGTTAGTGACAGATGTCCTTACGGAGATACTCCAACAGGAGCCTGTGCATATGGTTACGGCAATAGGCCCTGTGCCTATGATGAAGGTCGTCTCAAACATGACCAGGCCGCTGAATATCAAGACCTATGTTAGTATGAATGCCATTATGGTCGATGGCACAGGGATGTGCGGCTCATGCCGTGTAGCGATCGGTGGCGTCACAAAATTTGCCTGCATCGATGGTCCTGATTTTGATGGGCATCAGGTGAATTTT
>JAHFEQ010000026.1:6266-24890 GCA_023248395.1 Nitrospirota bacterium | reverse complement strand
GAAGGTGCAGATCAACAGCTTCATCTGAGGCCAGGGCGATAATGGATGGGTCATTCAGACATCGCCGTTCTCCGGCCACGCCTCTTCTATGCACCTCAATCTTTGTATCTCTATCCCTCTTGAACCCTTCCACAATCGGTATATCTGCATCATAGACCAGCTTCCCCAGGATATCCTCCAGGGTCCATTCATGGTCTGTATCTGATAGGACAGCAAGCTGTGCAGGCGGCTGAAAGGATCACGGTCTTTGCCCCTGCAGAAGGGTCGTCTTTCCACTATTCGATACACCCACAAAGCATAAGACCAGAACGGGTATCATCTCTATTCAATCCATAGTGTTATGCGAAATTGCATAACGCATGGTCATTAAAAAATCTGAAAACTCCTTCTCTACAAACCCCTCCAGATAGGATGAGATATGCTCAAATCTTGTGAGAAACTCCTTCGCCTCCTTTGAAAGCTACGTCCCACCACCATTCGTACCACCCACCTGTGTATTGAGCATCCTGATCCCCAGACGTTTCTCCATGGCATGGAGGTTACTCCATGCCCTCCGTAAGGTATATTCACTGCCTTTGCCGCCTGATTAATAGAACCCTACTGATGGATCCCTTTCAGCAGCTGTAACCTCCCCTCACCAAAGAATGGCTTTCCTTCGATCTCTAACCAAAGCTTTACACGAACGGATATGCTGTTCTGGTCCTGCCCTTTATTCTTTTTTATCCTTCTCTTTTTCCTCAAGTGTATGCTCAGCCTCTCTGCCGGCATCTTCTATCTCCCGGGTTATGCTCTCTTTCACATCGTCCGCTGCCCGCTGAAAACTTCTAAAGGCCCTCCCCAATTCTCTCCCTATCTTTGGTAATTCCTTAGGACCGATAATCAGCAGGGCCACGACAAGAATCAATATAAGTTCTGGTGTACCAATACCAAACATCAGATAGTTCGGGGATTAACCCGTTTTCTCCTTCTTCTCGTTTTCCTTCTTCATATCTTCAATCTTAGGTGTCTCTGACAGTCCCCTCTTGAATCCGCTGATGGCCTTCCCCAATCCCTCTCCGATCTGCGGAAGCTTTCCCGCGCCAAAGATGATCAGGATAATTACGAGCACTACCAAAAGTTCCGGCATCCCTATACCAAACATGATATTACCCTCCTTTTCCCCCTATACATAAAACATTGTAAATCGTACAGATACAAAGGTCAAGAATTTTGTTGTTGTCATTTTCCAAAGAAATACCTTTTTGTGTTGACAATACCTGGCTTTTACGCTAATTAATAAGGCATGCGAAGATACTGGAGCATTGCAGTATTTTCTTTTATATTGTCTTTCTTGTCTCTGTCCTCTCCTGCCGCAGGAGAACCCGCAGAAGCGCCAGCAACCCTCTTGAGCGCGATACGTTACTGGCCGGACCAGAATTCTACCCGAATCGTCTTCGAGCTTAGTAACCCAACGACCTACTTTGATAAATATCTTTCAGGCCCTGACAGGGTCTACATAGACCTTCATCATACGTTTATTGCAGGCAATATCACCCCTATAGAGATAGGGAATGGAATTGTGAAACAGGTCAGGACAGGACAGCATGACAAACAGACTGTGCGTGTTGTCCTGGAATTAACCGGCGCTGCAGACTACAAGATTTCTCCTCTCACATCACCGGACCGATTGGTGCTCGATGTTTATAGAGAAACAATGGGGGGACAGATTTTAAATCTGTCCCCTTCCATGCAAACCATCGTGATCGACCCCGGACATGGGGGCAAGGATCCAGGTGCAACCGGTAAACGCGGTCTGATGGAGAAGGACATCGTACTTGATGTAGGGCTCCGTCTGAAACGTCTTGTGAAGGATAGACTCGGGGCAAATGTTATCATGACGAGGGAAAAAGATGTCTTCATTCCACTGGGGGAGAGGACGGCCATTGCCAACAGCAAAGGGGCAGATCTGTTTGTATCGATTCATGCCAATTCAAGCAGGAGAGTGGGGGCAAGGGGCGTTGAGACCTATCTCCTGGGGAAGGCCACAGATAAAGATGCCATGGACACGGCCTTGAGAGAAAACAGCGCCACAGAGAAGTCATTCGATGACCTTCAATTTATACTGACCGACCTGCTGACCACTGCAAAAAAGGATGAGTCATTAAGGCTTGCCTATTATGTGCAAGGGAATATTGTAGACCGGTTAGAATCACGCTACAAGGCCGTTAATCTCGGTATAAAACAGGCGCCCTTTTTTGTCCTTGTGAATGCCAAAATGCCGAGCATCCTTGCAGAGATCTCTTTTATCAGTAATCCTGATGAAGAGAAATTCCTGGCAAGGGGAGAATATCGTCAGGAAATCGCCGAGGCCATATTTGAAGGACTAAAGAGATATATACAGTCCACCCCCATGCTGGCCCAACCCGGAGAGGCGCAAGCCCGGTGAGGGGGCAGATTTTAAATCTGCCCCCTCCATGACAATGATCTTCAACGTAAGACTTCTCTTAGAATACGATGGTACAAATTTCCATGGCTGGCAGAGACAGGCCAATCTGCCAACGATTCAGGCCACGCTGGAAGACGTCCTTAGCCGCATTACGAAACAGACCATCAAAGTAGCCGGGGCAGGACGCACCGACGCAGGGGTCCATGCCGCAGGACAGGTGGCAAACTTTAAGAGCGCTTTAAAATTGGCTGAGCCATCATGGGTAAAGGCAATCAATTCGCTCCTCCCTCAGGATATCCGCATAAAAAGCACAGAATATGTCCCGACAGAATTTCATGCAAGATATAGCGCAAAGAGTAAAGTCTATCAGTACCTGATTCTAAATTCTGAGCAATCCTCTCCATTTCTCAGAAACTATGTATGGCATATCAAACAGCCCCTCGGCATATCTTTCATGAAGGAGGCCACTGAGTACCTTATTGGAACACATGACTTCTCCTCCTTCAGGGCATCTGCATGCGGCGCAAAATCCCCGGTGCGAACCCTGGACCGGCTTGAAATTGTCACAGATGGGGATACTTCCCGTATTTTTTTAAAAAATATGGGAAGTGCCCCCAGGCTGATTGTCTTCACCTTCGAGGCAAGGTCCTATCTCCAGCATATGGTCAGGAACATCGTAGGGACCCTCGCAGAGGTCGGGAGGGGAAAACTCCATTCATCTGATGTCAGGGATATCCTAGAAAAAAAAGACCGTCGTCATGCCGGTCCCATTGCCTCTCCCCAGGGACTATTTTTGGTAGAAATAAAATACGACTATATATAGGATGCCCGCCTGACTTTTCCACAATATAGTGGATAATTATCCACAGTAACCCCTGCTTGTAACTTCTTATATTTCCACGTTTTTTTCTCTTGACAAGCCATTCGGAAGGTGTATACTTGTGTTACTTTGTGGGGCGAAGTGGGATAAAGTGGCTTAATAAGGTGCACAGTGGGGGAGGGGCATAGACTTCCATGTTCCGCGGAAGATTTCACCATACAATAGACTCAAAGGGGCGCCTGAGCATACCCGCCAGATTCAGAGAGATCCTCGTAGAAAAACACGAAGGGAGATTAATACTTACAAATGACCTGGTGGACAGGTGCATCGTTGCCTATACACCCAAAGGATGGGAGGAGCTTGAGGCAAAGATTCAAAGGGCCTCATCCATGGATGAGGGTGTCAAGGCCTTTAGCCGTCATTTCTTCTCCTCTGCCGAGGATTGCTTTATGGATAGCCAGGGAAGGATCTTGATATCGCCAAGGCTGAGAGAATATGGCTCCCTGACCAAAGACGCCTTAGTGGCAGGGGTTGCAAATAATAAGATAGAGATATGGAATCCGGGCCTGTGGGAGCAGGCAATGGCGGCCTTTGATCCAAAGGCCATTACAAAGAGAATAGCGGAATTAGGGATATGAACCAGGCGATTAAGTGACTCTGCAGCATATTCCCGTTTTCTTAGGTGAAGTTTTAGAGGCCTTGCGATGTGAACGTCCTGGCCTCTATGTGGATTGTACGGTCGGGGCTGGCGGGCATGCAAAGGGGATATTAACATCCTCTCCGGAAAACAGGCTCATTGGAATTGACTGGGATCAGGAGGCGATAGGAATCGCCTCTGAAAATTTAAAGGGATTTGGGGCAAGGGTGACTCTCGTTCGCGAAGACTTCTCGTCTCTTAAAACAGTGCTTGATGAACTAAAGATACGAGAGGTGGATGGTTTTCTCTTTGATCTCGGACTATCCTCTGTGCAGCTTGCTTCAAAGGAGAGGGGATTTAGTTTCCAGGAGGATAGCCCTCTCGACATGCGTATGGATAGAAGGAAAGAGGTCATGGCCTCTGATCTTATAAACAAACTCCCGGCAAGAGACCTTGTAAGGATTCTTAAGGTCTATGGAGAGGAACGATGGGCCGGAAGAATCGTATCCGGCATCCTGAGAGAAAGGGACAAAGGGCCCATTACCATGACCCGGCAACTCAGTACTATTGTCTGTTCTGCCATTCCACATGCCTACAGGGCAGGACGCATTCATCCTGCAACAAAGACATTCCAGGCCCTCAGAATAGCCGTAAACAGGGAGCTGGACCAGTTGGACACGGCCATAAAAGATGCAGTGGGGTATTTAAAGACAGGAGGGCGCATCTGTGTAATATCTTTTCATTCCTTAGAGGACAGGATTGTGAAGGAGGTATTTCGTACCCTGGAAAGGGGGTGCACATGTCCACCTCGGATTCCTTACTGCGTATGCGGATTCAGGAAGAGCATCACAGTCCTGACACGTAAACCTATCCGGCCGTCTGCATCTGAGATCAACAACAACCCGCGTGCAAGAAGTGCAAAATTGAGGGTCGCCGAAAGGGTGTAGGGGCACGATCTGCTGTCCCCTGCATTCCTGAGGGTATTTGCAGATTTTCTGAAATAATTTTATGATGAGAGGAGGACTATGGTGCGCTTAATGTCACGCATTCTCATAGGCGTCTTTGTAGTAATGCTTCTTTATGCAGTCCAACGGGTAAATGTCATGCGATTGGGTTACGAGATAGAGGCTTTAAGGAAAGAGAAGCAACACCTGGAACAGATACACACGAGCCTTCTGATAGAAAAGGCTTCCTTAACATCGACTGAACGGATTGAGAAGATCGCAACCGCATATCTTGAAATGAAAAAACCGGATGATAGTCAAATCGTCCTTGTGAAGGAAGGGAGGAATGGGGAGAAAGGATTTACATCTGCAAAAGCCACCGCAAAGGAAAAGGACGCCAGCTCCCCGTTGAGAGTGGTAAAGTATTTTGACTGGAGACTTTGATGGGCCTTTTTAACAGAGAGATTTTTAACAGATCTAAATGGCGGCGATTCAACATCCTGGTCATTTTTGTGATTGCAGGTTTTCTTGCTGTCATCGCAAGATTGGCCCATTTACAGCTTTTCAAGGGGGAAGCCCTCGCCATGAAAGCAGAAAGGCAGCATCAACAGGTCATCGATGTAGAAGGAGAGAGGGGTATCATTTATGACAGGGCCATGAGAGAGATCGCTGTAAACCTCGATATGCCATCCCTATATGGAACCCCCTCCTCTATTGAGGATCCATGGAAGGTAGCAAAAAAGATCTCCCATGAGATGGATATAGACTCAAGCCTTTTGGCCAAACGATTAGACAATGACAGGCATTTTGTATGGATCAGGAGACGCGTGCCCCCGGAGGATGTAAAAAAGATAGGGGATATGAATTTGAAAGGTATCGGCTTTATCCCTGAGACCAGGAGATTCTATCCAAAGAAAGAGTTGATCGGTCATCTCCTGGGATTCACAGATATCGATAACCATGGACTTGAAGGTCTTGAGCGGCATTATGAGAAGCTTCTTCGCGGGAAGAAGGGGACGATTCTCCTTGAAAGTGATGCCCGCCACCGCCCTGTCCTGACGAGTACCCTGTTCGACCCTTTAAAAGGAAACAATCTCAGACTGACTATTGATGAAGTCATACAATATATCATGGAAAAAGAACTTGCCGCCGCCGTTGATAAACATCATGCCTCGGATGGCGTCGGTATCGTTATGAATCCGTACACAGGGGAAATACTTGCGATGGCCGTATCCCCGCGCTTCAACCCGAACACCCCTGGCAACTACACTTCGGAGCAGTGGCGGAACAGGGCGGTCACGGATGTGTATGAACCAGGCTCTACTTTCAAGCTCGTCGTCGCTTCAGGGGTCCTCGAAGAGGGATTGATATCCCCTAACCAGATCGTGCACGATGGAAGAGAGAGTATGATGTATGGAGGGGCCGTCATCCATGACCCTCATCCAACCAATCAACCCATGACCTTCAAAGAAGTAATCGCCCACTCAAGTAATGTAGGGACAGCAAAGATAGGAATCACGTTAGGGAAGGACCGGCTTTATAAGTATGCAAAGACCTTTGGCTTTGGAGAAAAGACCGGAATAGACCTGCCTGGAGAGGTTAACGGAATTGTGAGAAACCCGGCAACATGGTCAGGCCGTTCACTGATCACGATCTCGATAGGTCAGGAGATAGGAATAACGCCCCTTCAGCTGATTACAGCAGCGTCTGCCATTGCCAATGGCGGATGGCTTGTTAAACCTCACATCGTATCAGAGATCACGGATAGCAGCGGAAACATTAAGGGGATCAAGCCTGAGCTTGTAAGGCGGGTCATCTCTGCCAGTACCAGCAGGAAGATGGTGGAGATATTTAAAGAGGTCGTCGGTCCGAACGGAACAGGGAAACTTGCGGCTGTAGACGGCTTCTCTACTGCCGGAAAGACAGGAACGGCGCAGAAGATAGACCCGGAGACCGGCAAATATTCCAGGAGCCGTTTTATAAGCTCCTTTGTAGGTTTTGTTCCGGCAGAATCTCCTGAGATTGCAATCCTTGTTATCGTAGACGAGCCGAAGGGGATTGCCTGGGGAGGGAGTGTGGCGGCACCCGTGTTTAAACGGGTCGCTGAGCAAACCCTTCTCTACATGCATGTAGAGCCTACGGAACGTGAACAGTTAAAGATTATGGCGGAGAATTGAGGTATGATGTAAGACGGATGAGATTACAGGAACTAATAAAAGGTGTTGAACTAAAGAGTGTCTCAGGGAACTTAGATGTGGAGATCAGAAAAGTGACCTGTAACTCCCACGATGTAACCCCTGGAACCCTCTTTGTAGCCATTAAGGGTTTCAAGACTGACGGGCATCGATACATAAAGGATGCCGTAGCAAAGGGGGCAGCAGCACTCATTACTGAAAGAGGGTCTGAGGATATGACACTATCCCTGTCGATCCCGATACTCACCGTATCAGATAGCAGGGAGGCAATTGCCAGGGTGGCTATCAATTATTACAGGAACCCGGCGGAAGAGATTCAATTGATCGGGGTTACCGGAACGAATGGGAAGACAACCACGACATACCTGATCAGATCAATATTGGAGGGCGCTGATAACCGGGTGGGACTGATAGGGACTGTATCTTATTTCAATGGGAATCTGATTTCAGCGTCCGGCTACACGACCCCGGAGGCAATGGAATTCCAGGGATTGCTGAGGGAGATGGTTGATCAGGGATGTCAATTTGCCGTGACCGAGGTCTCTTCCCATGCACTCGCTCTAAAAAGGGTCTATGGGGCTGACTTCAGTACAGCCGTCTTTACAAACCTCACACAGGACCATTTAGATTTTCATGCGGATATGGAAGACTATTTCCGGGCAAAGGCCCTCCTCTTTTCAAACCTCTCTCCACATCAGAGGGGGATCATTAATAGGGATGACCCATACGGCAGGCGCCTGCTGGATATAACAAAGTGTGCGATATACTCTTACGGGCTTAAGGGCAATGCGGATATCAGAGGCGAGGATATTCGCCTTTCCATGGATGGGATAGAGTTTAATGCCATAACCCCTGCCGGCCGTATCCATATAAAATCCCATCTGGTAGGGATATACAATGTCTACAATATCCTCGCGTCTATCGGGGTGGCAATATCCTGTAATATCCCGCTTGAGAAGGTATCCTCCGGCATCGCAGCTCTCACTTCAGTGCCTGGCAGATTCGAGAAGATCGATAGCGGTCTCGGGTTTAACGTGGTCGTCGACTATGCCCACACAGAAAATGCCCTGAGATTGCTCCTTGAGGCGGCCTCAGGATTTACCCCGCAAAAGATGATCACCCTCTTCGGCTGCGGCGGGGACAGGGACAAGGGAAAAAGACCCCTGATGGGGAAGGCGGCTATCGAACTGAGTGATTATGTGATTGTGACCTCGGATAACCCGAGGACAGAAGACCCGGAGAGGATTATCGAAGAGGTAGAAAGAGGGATAAAGGATGCTATGAATGCAACAAATAGAAAGGCCTCCGGATACAAAATTATCGCGGACAGAAGGTCTGCCATATCAGAGGCCATCAATATGGCAGAAAAGGGGGACCTCGTTGTCATCGCCGGCAAGGGACATGAATGTTATCAGATTACAGGGAATAAAAAAAATCACTTTGATGACAGAGAAGAGGCCAGGGAGGCCATAAGGAAGAGGGAAGAAAGATGAGGGGTCAGGAAGAGGGAAGGAAGGGATCATGTTAACAATAGACGAGATACTCAAAGCTACAGGTGGAAGAATGATATCCGGAGACACACACATTTCAATCTCCGGCGTCTCAATAGACTCCCGGACAATAAAGAAGGGGGAAATCTTTGTCGCTATCAGAGGGGATAACTTTGATGGGCACAACTTTTTAGAAGATGCGATCAATAAGGGGGCCGCGGGGGCTATCGTCGAGGGGGAGGGGGCAGGAACTGCGGGGACAGAATTAAATTCTGTTCCCCTCATTGCCGTGTCGAATACCCTCTCCGCCCTTCAGGAGATGGCCAGGCATTACAGAGACAAGTTCCATATCCCTATGGTGGGGGTGACTGGAAGCAATGGTAAGACAACGACCAAGGAGATGATATGGCAGATCCTGAGCCATAAATTCTCTGTCCTGAAGAATGAAGAGAATCTGAACAACCACATCGGTGTACCACTGACTCTGTTTCGGCTGAAACCGTCCCATCAGATGGCCATCATTGAGATGGGTATTAGTGACCGGGGGGAGCTTACAAGACTCTGCCAGATTGCCAGACCTACCGCAGCTGTCATTACGAATATTGGTCCTACCCATCTTGAGAAATTAGGGCGGATAGAGAGTGTTGCAGAGGCAAAGGGGGAGATCTTCAGCTTTATAAACTCTGACGGCGCGTGTGTGCTGAACAGAGATGACACCTTCTTCGATGTATTCAAAGCAAAGGCATCCGGGAGGGTGGTCAGTTTTGGGATGTCCCCCCACGCGGATGTGTATACAGAGTCCGCAGATATCGCACTGGATGGAAAATCGATGGACAAGATGGCCTTCAGGCTCATCTGCCCCCTTGGAGAGGCACACATAACGATGCAGGTGATAGGACTCCACAACCTCTACAATGCATTATGTGCCGCAGCAACGGCCTGTGCACTGGGGGCAAACTTAGAGGACATAAAATATGGATTAGAGATATTTACGCCTGTAAAAATGCGGACTGTTATCGAAAATGTAGGAGGGATTTATATTATCAACGATGCCTATAATGCAAATCCGGCATCCATGGTTGCAGCCATAGACACATTAAAAGACCTTAAAGAGGGGAAACAAAAGTTTGTCGTCTCAGGGGATATGTTAGAATTAGGGGGAAATACGGCGATGGCCCACCGTGATCTCGGGATATATATTGCCGGAGCAAGACTTGATGGTTTAATCGCCGTAGGAGAGTTTGCGGAACATGTCGCTGATGGCGCCATAGGCGCTGGCATGCATGAAGACAGGGTCCTGACTTGCAGGGACTATACACAGACATTGGAGAAGATAAGGCAGTGGCTCAGAAAAGGGGATATGCTGCTGGTGAAGGGGTCACGCGGGATGAAGATGGAGAGGATTATAGAGGGGCTTAAAGAGAGTCTCCACTAAGCAATATGATATACTACATTTTGTACTCGTTTCATGAGCACCATTCCTTCTTTAATGTCTTCAGATATATCACGCTGAGGACAATTTATGCGATCCTGACAGCCCTTATCTTATCGCTTGTTATGGGGCCCTATGTCATAGAATTCCTGAAACGATATCAGATAGGCCAGTACGTCAGGGAGGATGGTCCAAAGCATCATCTTTCAAAATCAGGCACTCCTACGATGGGCGGGCTGCTCATCATCATCGTTGTATTATTCGCTACCCTGTCCTGGATAGACCTGTCCAATATCTATGTCTGGCTTGTATTATTTGCACTTGTCGGATTTGGCCTGATAGGTTTTATGGATGATTACTTAAAAGTCGTAAGAAAAAAATCAGATGGGTTGGCCGGGAGATATAAATTGACTCTCCAGGTGGTCATTGCCTCTGTAATCGCTTATATCCTCTACTCCCTTCCTGCCTACTCTACAAAGCTGACAATACCATTTTTAAAGAATGTCAATCCTGACCTCGGATGGCTCTATATCCCCTTCGTCATCCTGATCATTGTCGGCGCATCCAATGCGGTCAACCTGACAGATGGTCTGGATGGTCTTGCGATGGGCCCGGTCATCGTCACGACCATGGTATATACCATTATTACTTATGCCGCAGGGCATACAAAGATAGCAAATTATCTGCTCATCCCCTTCGTGAACGGCTCAGGAGAGCTGGCCATCCTCTGTGGCGCTGTCTTTGGTGCAAGCCTTGGTTTCCTCTGGTTTAACACCTATCCTGCCTCTGTATTTATGGGGGATGTAGGCTCGCTACCGCTGGGGGCCCTGCTCGCCTCTGTTGCCATTATATCAAAACATGAACTACTGCTGGTCATCGTGGGCGGTATATTCGTCTTAGAGACGGTCTCTGTGATATTCCAGGTGGCATCCTTTAAGATAAACGGGAGGAGGGTCTTCTTAATGGCCCCTCTCCATCATCATTACGAGCTCAAAGGCTGGCAGGAACCGAAGATTATTGTACGATTCTGGATCATATCGATTATGCTGGGCCTTCTTGCGCTGAGCACATTGAAACTGAGATAGAAATGAAGAACCCTTGGATTCCCACTTTCGTGGGAATGACGCTTGGTCAAAAACTATGCTTAATCTAAAGGATCGCAAAGCACTCGTCGTCGGTCTCGGCAAAAGCGGGATTGCCGCCTCCCGCCTTCTCCTCCGTCATGGCGCCAAAGTCACTGCGACGGACCGTCGTATCTTTGATGCCTTGTCCGGAAAGGCGAAGGAACTGATCCACCTCGGTGTCAATATTGAGGCCGGGGGGCATACGCTGGAGACCTTCCTCTCAACAGACCTGATCATACTAAGCCCGGGGGTTCCTGCAGACTTGTTACCGCTGACAAAGGCAAAAGAGAGGGGTATTAAGATCATCGGCGAGATTGAACTTGCGTTTCAGTTCCTGAATGCCCCTTTAATAGCGATTACAGGATCGAATGGTAAATCAACAACAACAACACTTATTGGCGAGATCATAAAGGCAAAAGGGGACAAGGTGTTTGTCGGTGGAAATATCGGTACGCCACTCTCTGAGTGCATACTATCCGGCAGTAGTTTTGACTGTGCCGTGGTTGAAGTCAGCAGTTTTCAGCTTGAGACGATAGAGGGCTTCAGGCCGGAGATATCCCTATTGCTCAATATTTCCCCTGATCACCTGGATCGATATCAAAATTTGAAAGAATATGCAGATGCCAAATTCAGGATCTTCGAAAACCAGGGGGCAGATGATTTTGCTATTATAAACGCAGATGAGATGTGGAGTGAGGATGCTTCTAAAGGAATCAGAGGGAAGGTCGTTGCCTTCAGCAGGCAAGAGAGGGTAAGAAATGGAATCCATATCGAGAACGGCTGGATTGTCTCGACCATGGATCATCATCGTGGGAAAATATGCGAGGTATCCAGGATAGGGATAAAGGGGGTACACAATTTAGAGAACGCAATGGCGGCAGCGGCGGCGGCCCTTCTCTGGGGATGCCGTCAGGAGACAATAGCCAATACATTAAAAGAATTTACGGGGCTTGAGCACAGACTGGAATTTGTGAGAGAGATCGGGGGGGTAAAGTATATCAACGATTCAAAGGGGACAAATGTCGGGGCAGTGGTCAAGTCCATAGAAGGTTTCAGCGAGCCTATATTGCTCATAGCCGGAGGACGAGACAAGGGGGGAGATTTCCTGCCTCTGCGATCTCTGATAAGAGATAAGGTAAAGCGGCTGATCCTGATAGGTGAGGCAAGAGAGAAGATAGGGGCTGCCGTTGGAGATCTGACGGTGACAACAGACGCCGGTTCACTTGAAGAGGCTGTCCATATTGCCCATAGAGAGGCGATCACCGGGGATGTTGTACTCCTCTCCCCTGCCTGTGCCAGTTTTGATATGTTTAAAAATTTCGAGGAACGTGGAAGATTATTTAAGGAGATGGTATGGAAGCTTCCCCACAATCCATAAGCTATGTGCAGAAAGACAGGCTGCTCCTTATATTGGTCATGGGACTTGTGGGGTTTGGCCTTATCATGATCTATAGCGCGAGTGGCATCATCGCCCTTAAAAACTATGGAGACTCTTTTTATTTCCTAAAGAAACAGATGATTTGGACAGTGATCGGTACAGCCGCAATGCTGCTGATATCGAAGGTTGATATAGACATCTGGAAGAGGCTCCCCCTCCCCCTCATGGGGATCTCCTACCTGTTACTTCTCCTTATTTTGATCCCTGGTGTCGGCTCTGAAATTAATCATGCGAGGCGGTGGTTTAGATTCGGCCCTCTCTCTTTTCAACCTTCCGAGATAGCAAAGTTATCTGTCATCATTTACCTGTCTGCCTATCTGGTAAAGAAAGATGAAAAGATCAGAGATTTCTTTGACGGATTTCTTCCCCCACTGATATTAACAGGGGTGATGTTTCTTCTGATCATCGCAGAGCCGGACCTGGGTACCGCTGTGGTTATCGGTATTGGCTCAGCAGCGATGCTTTTTATCGGAGGCGCACGCATGGGTCATATCCTGGGGCTCTTCGTATCCTTTCTTCCTGTTGCACTTGCCCTTGTACTGAACATAGGTTACAGGAGAAACCGGATCACGGCCTTTCTAAATCCCTGGGAATACTCATCAACTACCGGATACCAGATCGTACAGTCCTTTCTCTCCTTTGGAAACGGAGGGATACTCGGAACGGGAATAGGAGAGGGACGGCAAAAGCTTTTTTTCCTTCCCGAGGCACATACAGATTTTATATTTGCAGTCGTAGGAGAAGAGTTGGGTTTTTTGGGAAGCGTCTCTGTAACCCTGCTGTTTACATTTTTTCTGTGGAGATGTTTCAGGATCATCAGGAGACACTGGGGTTCTTTCGAGGGATATCTGTCCGCAGGCATCTCTATATTTATCGGGGCCCAGATTTTAATGAACCTCTGTGTCGTGACGGGTCTCTTCCCGACAAAAGGGATTGCACTTCCATTCCTTAGTTTCGGGGGGACATCCCTGCTGACCAATATGATCATGGTGGGGATTCTCTATGCAATATCCGGAAGGTCCCCGGTAAAATACCCGTTAGAAGGACACCGGTACTATAGCAAAAAAAGGACTTTCAGGAAGAAGTCGGGAGCGGGAAACCTGGAGCTGCCGCTGGGAGGAGACTTCTGACATCATGCGTGTATTAATAGCGGGTGGTGGAACCGGAGGGCACCTCTATCCGGGGATTGCCGTCGCAGAGGAATTTTGTAGACAAGAGCCTGACTCTGAAGTACTCTTTGTGGGGACAAAACGTGGTATAGAAACAAAGGTTTTGCCACGCGAAGGATATAAGTTAGAAATCATACCTGCTGGCGGAATCGTGAATAAAGATATGATCTCAAAGATGGTATCAGGTATAAAGATGATCGGCGGATTCATAAGGTCTTTTTCCATCCTGAAAAGGTTTGATCCTGATGTGGTTATCGGGGTGGGTGGATTTGCCTCTGTCCCTGTGCTCTCTGCCTCTGTGATACTGAGGCTTCCAACGGTCATACTGGAACAGAACCTCTTTCCTGGCTTAGCAAACAGGGTGCTCTCCCATGCGGTTGACTGCGTGGTCGTCGCATTTGAAGGATCGAAGACCTTTTTTAAAAGAGAGGTAAAGGTCTTTGGCAATCCTGTCAGACAGAGTATAATAGGATGCAAAACTATTCCAAAGGATAGCTTTGTCGTCTTTGTCTTTGGTGGCAGTCAGGGCGCCCATACTATCAACAAGGCTGTGGTAGAGTCCCTGGATTACCTGAAGGAGGAGGCCGGGAGGATAATATTTATCCACCAGACAGGGGATCGTGATTGTGCATGGGTAAAAGATTCCTATGAAAAGACCGGTATTGCCGCAGAGGTTGTCCCTTATATACACAACATAGCCGAGGTTTATAATAAGGCAGACATCGTGATATCCAGGTCCGGGGCTACAACTATAGCTGAGATCACTGCCTGTGGAAGGCCTGCCCTGCTGATCCCGTATCCCCTCGCTACGCATGATCACCAGAGGATCAATGCAGAGTACCTTGAATCTATGGGCACTGCAGAGGTGATTTCAGAATGTGACCTCTCTGGAAAAAAAATAGCTGAAAAAATTAAATATTTTTTGTATAACATAGGGAGACTCAAAGAGATGTCTGAAAAGAGTGCAGGGTTGTATAGAAAGACGGCGGCGAGCGATATTGTGAATCTGTGCAGGGAATTGGTGAAATAGAAGGAGATATAGTATGTTCCGGAAAATACAGCATATCCATTTTGTAGGGATTGGCGGTTCAGGGATGAGTGGTATCGCCGAAGTCCTGCTCAATTTAGGATACCGGGTCAGTGGTTCAGATATCAGCGAATCAGAGGTGATACAAAGGCTCAGGAAGACAGGCGGACATATCACGATTGGCCACAGTCCTTCGAATATAAAAGATACCCAGGTCGTTGTTATCTCATCTGCCGTCTCTCCGGATAATGTCGAAGTAGTCGCTGCCAGGAGGGCATTTATCCCTGTCATACAGAGGGCAGAGATGCTCGCAGAATTGATGCGTCTCAAGTACGGGATTGCCATTGCAGGGGCGCATGGCAAGACCACCACGACATCTATGGTGGCAAGTATCCTCGCCTCAGCAGGACTCGATCCAACGGTCGTCATCGGCGGAAAGCTGAACAGCCTCGGGAGTAATGCAAAGTTGGGGCAGAGTGAATTTCTCGTTGCAGAGGCGGATGAAAGCGATGGCTCTTTCCTGAAACTATCTCCGACGATAGCCATTGTGACCAATATAGATGCCGAACATTTAGATTACTATCAGGACCTTGAAAGTATTAGGAGGACCTTTCTTAATTTTATAAATAAGGTGCCATTCTATGGTATTGCCATACTCTGTGCGGATAATGAAAATATCCGGAATATATTACCCCTTGTCGAAAAAAGATACATAACCTATAGTATACGGAACGAGGCCGATGTTAAAGCAGTGGATATAAGAACCCAGCATGGAAGATCGAAATTCAGGGTCATATATAAAGAGACAGACATGGGGGAGTTCTGTCTGCCGGTGCCCGGTGTCCACAATATCAGTAATGCCGTGGCGAGCATTGGTGTGGCAATAGAGCTTGATATCAAGACAGATGAAGTACGCCGTGCCCTCGGCAATTTTAGCGGTGTTGAGAGGAGATTTCAGATCGTGGGAACTCTGAGTGGTTTAGCGGACAGCAAAGGAGACTCTGAGGATATTCTGGTTGTCGATGACTATGGCCACCACCCTACTGAGGTTAGAGTCACGTTATCCGCTGCAAAAGAGGGATGGGGAAGGAGAACCATCGTTATATTTCAGCCCCATCGGTATACACGTACCCGCGATCTGTTAAATGAGTTTACTGATGCCTTTGATAATGCAGATCTCCTGATACTTACAGAGATATACCCGGCCGGCGAGAAACCTATCGAAGGTGTGACTGGTGAAAAACTCTATAACGCCATACGTAAACAGGGACATAAGAACGTGGTCTTTATGCCTGACAAGGCCGCTATCCCTGACTACATCCGCGAAATTATGATGCCAGGAGATATGATTATCACCCTCGGCGCCGGAGATATCTGGAAGGCAGGGAGGAATATCCTCAATGAATACAAAGAGGCAAAATTATCTTAACTCTGTACTGACAGGATTTAAGGGTGTCGTGCTGTTCAATGAGCCTATGAGTCAGCATACATCCTTTAAGATCGGCGGGCCTGCAGAAGCTCTGGTATTTCCGGAGAATGAGGCAGAGCTATCTGAAATTATCAGACTCGCCAGGACTAAAAGGGTCCCGCTATTGATGCTCGGAGAAGGGACAAATTTACTGGTACGTGATGGAGGGATCAGGGGAATCGTCGTCTCCCTGTCCTCAAAGCTGGCAGGGGATGGTTTCAGAAATATCGTTCAGATCAAGGAAGATGCCGGCGGGGTTTATATCTATGCAGGCGCCGGCGTTTCTCTGCCCATACTGCTCAACTACACCGTACAGAAGGGTCTTTCAGGCCTTGAGTTTGCCGCGGGGATCCCAGGTTCACTGGGCGGAGCAGTTATCATGAATGCAGGCTCTTACGGTAAAGAGATCAGGGACCTGTTAGACTCGGTCCGGATCGTGGACAGGGGTGGCGATATCGTGGAGTTGCCTGCAAAAGGGATATCCCTTCGCTACCGGTCAACACACATCCCGGGTATCGCCGTCGTGGGGGCCGTATTAAGGCTCCAGAGGGGAGAAACAGAAAGGATCAGGGCAACAATAAAGGAACATCTCCTCAGAAAAAAAGAGACCCAGCCTGTCGCAAGACCTAATGCCGGTTCTATCTTTAAGAACCCTGAGGGGATGACGGCATGGAAGTTAATTGATTCTGTAGGGATGCGGGGGGCCTCTATCGGGAAGGCTATCGTTTCTGAAAGGCATACCAATTTTATTATCAATAACGGGGGGGCTAAGGCCAGGGATGTCCTGTCGCTGATAAGGCTTATCGGGAGCAGGGTTGAGAGAGAAACCGGGGTAACTCTGGAATTGGAAGTGAGGATTGTAGGGGCATGATGACTAAAAAGAGAATTGGCGTTCTGATGGGGGGACTATCGTCAGAGCGGGACATCTCGCTGAAGACAGGAAATCTTGTCGCGGCTTCTTTGAGAAAGATGGGTTATGATGTCGTAACTATTGATGCGGGGAGAGACCTCCCCTACCAGCTTGTCCATGAGGGTGTAAGGGCCGCCTTTATTGCGCTTCATGGCAGGTATGGGGAGGATGGTTGTGTGCAGGGACTCCTTGAAGTCATGGGCATCCCCTATACAGGCTCAGGGGTAGCTGCCAGCGCTCTATGTATGGATAAGCTCCTCTCAAAGAAGATATTCGAGTATCACGGCATCCCCACGCCAAAATTTTCTGTGTGCCGCCGTCATAAAGGAGATAAGCCGGCTGCCGTGCGGTATCCTGCCGTAGTTAAGCCCTGCAGAGAGGGCTCCACCATCGGCATCAGCATCGTATCAAAGGGCTCAGAACTGGATCCCGCGATAGAGAATGCCTCTCACTATGGAGGCCCTGTTATCATCGAAGAGTATATAGAAGGCATGGAGGTCACCGCAGGAATCTTAGACGATAAACCCCTGCCCCTCGTTGAAATTATCCCTAAAGAAGGGTTCTACGATTTCAGGACAAAGACCACCAGCGGGATGGCTAAATATACCGTACCGGCAAGACTATCCCCATCTGCAACAGAAAATATTAAGGCCATAGCCTTGCAGGCACATAAAGTACTCGGCTGTGGTTACGTCTCCCGTGTGGATTTCCGGGTTGACCCTGCAGGTCATCCCTATGTCCTGGAGGTGAACACAATTCCAGGAATGACAGAAACCAGCCTTCTTCCGCAGGCTGCCAGGGAGGCTGGAATTGGCTATGACGAGCTGGTGGAGCTGATTTTGTCATCCGCGTTTATGAGGGAGTAAGAGGCTAAATGTATTCTTCTAAATATAAAGCAAATAAAAAGTTCCACAGAAAGAAAAATAGTTTTAAGAACAACAAAGGACTCTATGGAGGAATCATCCGGTTTATAAAACTCGTGGTGATTATTGCCGCGATAGTCCCTCTCTTTTATCTCATCGACAAGGGTTATGGGTTTATCAATCATTTTCTTGATGTTAGCAGGTGGGATAACTATCTGGAAGTCCGGTCCGTCAGGGTTAAAGGAAACAACTTTATTACCAGGGATGAATTAGCCCCTTACCTGCAAATGCAAAAGGTCCAGGGTCATAATATTCTTACCGTAGATATAAAGGATATTGCCAGCAGAGTAAGAAATTACCCATGGATCAAGGATGTGTCGGTCAGGAGGGAATTC
The DNA here is from genome assembly GCA_023248395.1 of Nitrospirota bacterium. Classification (GTDB taxonomy): domain Bacteria; phylum Nitrospirota; class 9FT-COMBO-42-15; order HDB-SIOI813; family HDB-SIOI813; genus JAHFEQ01. The sequence goes on along the minus strand of JAHFEQ010000026.1, from coordinate 6,553 downwards.
CCTGACACCATACTGGTGGAGATCTCAGAAAGGACACCGGCTGTATACGTAAACGACCATGGAAATCTCTATCTGGCAGACGAAGAGGGTGTCCTGTTGGGAGATAAGACAGAGAATTTATTGAGTCTGCCGGTGGTCTATGGAATCGACCTGTCAAAGATGAATATTGGGAACAGGGGTCCGGTGGAAGGACTATCCGCCGCCATCGAGGTAAGACGGGAGTTAACCTCTATCCCGTGGATCGATCTGTCAACTACGGGGATCGAGGTGGAAGAACGGGATCAAAT
>JAHFEQ010000026.1:0-6166 GCA_023248395.1 Nitrospirota bacterium | reverse complement strand
GCAGAGGTTACAGAAGAGAACAGGATAAAGCTGATCGGAATAGGAACAAGTCCGTCAAAGGGTTTAAAAAAAGGGGTTGTAATCAATATTGAGGATACGGTTGAATCCATCAAAAATGCCGTACACAAGGCTGAACAGATGGCAGGGGTAGAAATAAAAGGGGTCTACACCGGCATTGCCGGCAGTCATATCAATGGGCTCAGCAGTCGCGGAGTCGTTGCCATTAAAAATCAGGATGTGACCCTGACGGATATAGACAGGGCTATAGAGGCTGCAAGGGCGGTCGCCATCCCTCCGGACAGGGAGATACTGCATGTGATCCCTCAGGAGTTTATCATAGACGGACAGGACGGCATCAAGAATCCCCTGGGGATCTCCGGGGTCAGATTAGAGGTGCAGGTTCATATTATCACCGGGGCGATCACATCGGTCCAGAATATTGTAAAGAGTGTCCATAAGGCGGGACTTGAAGTCCTGGATATTATTCTGCAGCCCCTGGCCTCGAGTGAGTCCGTATTGACCCCGGATGAAAAGGAGCTGGGGGTCGTGCTGGTGGATATGGGCGGCGGAACAACGGATGTGGCCATATTTGTCAACGGGTCAGTATCGCATACCGCTGTGATAGGCATTGGAGGGAACCATCTGACAAACGATATTGCCGTCGGGTTAAGCACCCCTACGGCTGAGGCAGAGAGGCTCAAGATTCAGCATGGATGTGCACAGGCGTCCCTTGTAAAGGAAAATGCCTCTATAGAGGTCTCAAGTGTAGGGGGAAGACCACCGCGCCTGCTTTCCAGGCAGTCGATCTCAGAGATCATAGAGCCCAGAGTTGAAGAGATATTTTCACTCGTATTAAAGGAGATCAGAAAGGTGAATTATACAAAGATGATCTCCTCAGGGATTGTGATCACTGGCGGCAGTTGTACCCTGGAAGGTCTCGTGGATATAGCAGAAAGGGTTACCGGAATGCCTGCGAGGAAAGGGGTGCCGGCGAATATTGAAGGTCTTTCAGAACCTGTGAGCCATCCCATGTATTCGACAGGGATAGGCATTCTGCTTTGTGCACTCCAGCAGCAGGGAATGGAGGAGAAGAAGTTCAGGGATGGACCTCTGTTGGGAAATATCTATCAGAGGATGAAAAGCTGGTTTGGGGGATTCTTTTAAATAAAGGAGGAGGTGCCAATGTTTGATTTGGAGGAGATCATAGAAGTCGGGGCAAAGATAAAGGTTGTGGGTATCGGCGGATGCGGATGTAATGCACTAAATAATATGATCGCTTCAAACCTGAGAGGGGTAGAATTCATCGCTGTGAACACCGATGTTCAGGCCCTTGGACTTTCCCATGCGGGGACCCGGATGCAGATCGGCGCTAAACTTACAAAAGGGCTTGGCGCCGGGGCTAATCCTGACGTTGGAAGGGATGCGGCTCTCGAGGATTCCGACAAGCTGAGGGAGATCCTTGCAGACTCAGACATGGTGTTTGTAACCGCAGGCATGGGCGGAGGGACCGGGACAGGGGCAGCTCCTGTCATCGCAGATATCGCAAGGAGTTCAGGAGCCCTGACCGTAGCCGTTGTCACAAAGCCCTTCCAGTATGAGATGGGAAAGAGGATCACCCAGGCCGAGCGCGGCCTTGAGGAGATGAAAAAGTGCGCAGATACCGTCATTGTCATCCCCAATGAGAGGGTCAGGGGGATGGTGGAACGAAACACTCCCCTGCTGGAGGCCTTTAAACTTGCAGATGACGTCTTGCGGCAGGCTGTACAGGGAATATCCGATATCATTACGAGACCCGGTTATATCAATGTGGATTTTGCGGATATAAAGACTATCATGAGCTATATGGGACGGGCTGTTATGGGCATGGGGACCGGTTCAGGAGAAGATCGGGCGATAGAGGCTGTCCGCAGTGCTATCGCAAGTCCACTCCTCGAGGATAACTCTATCGAAGGTGCAAAAGGTATTCTGATAAATATTTCCGGCAGTGCCGATCTTTCTCTCCATGAAATATCGGAGGCATCGTCGATGGTCCAGAAGTCAGTAGACCCGGATGCACATGTCATCCTGGGATGTGTCATCGATGAGTCCCTGAAAGACAGAATCTGCGTCACCGTGATTGCAACAGGATTTAACAACGGGGCTTCAAAGCCCATAGTCAAAGAAGTCAAACAGCTGCATCTGACTCATTCCTGTGACTCTGCCGGGATGGACGACGACATCGATAAGCCAACCTTTTTAAGAAAGGTCGCAACCGTAGCTTACAGGAATGATGCGATCGGTATAGAAAATGATACATGGGATATGCCTACCTTTTTAAGAAAGAAAGTGAATTGAGTTATAACATGGCCAGTAAAGACAGTGTGCCCTATTTATATATCCCTGACCTCAGATACGCAGGGATAGAACATTTTTTTGCTACCCGGAAAGCTGCTGGCCACCACTCTATCCCCTTTAGTCTTAGGGAAAAGTTTGTGATGGTAAAGCAGGTGCATGGAGATAACATACTGGTCATGGATAAACCTTTAGAGGATGTCAGTGTGTTTATAAAGGATGTAACACAAAAACCCTGCGATGCGATCATCACAAATCAGGAAAATATTGGGATTGGGGTCGTTACCGCAGACTGCCTCCCTGTCCTGCTCTATGACCCTACCCGATCCGTGATTGCCGCTATCCATGCCGGCTGGAGGGGAACCCTGCAACAGATACTCCCGAAAGTTGTCTGTCAGATGGTCTCTGTTTTCAGGTGTAAGGTGGAAGATATTATTGCCGGTATGGGTCCTTCTATAGGTCCATGTTGTTATACCGTCGGGAAGGCTGTGACAGAGCCATTGAAGAGTGTCAATCCTGAATGGGAAAAGTATCTCACACCCTCGGAAGACGGAAAGGCCAAACTTGATCTTACCTCCTTAAATATAAGACAGATAGAAGATGCCGGAATATTGGGGAAAAATATATTCAGTGTCAGACTGTGCACCGCCTGTAATGAGGGGTTATTTTTTTCCTATCGCAGGGATGGGGTCGGCACAGGAAGAATGATCAGCGGGATTTTAATGACAGGTGATGAGTGATGGGTCATGAGTGTTGCAGAACGTATAAGAGAAGTTAAAAACAGGATAGTGAATGCCGCAAAACGCGCTGACAGGGATCCAAAAGATATCGTCCTGGTTGCTGTAACCAAGGGGGTTGAGGTAGAGAGGATAAAGGAGGCTTTAGCGGCAGGGATCAGGACCTTTGGTGAGAGCCGTGTCCAGGAGGCAGGACCAAAACTAAAGGTATTAGGCAAGGCGGCATCCTGGCACTTTATCGGTCACTTACAGAAAAACAAGGTCAAATATATCGCAGGAGAGGTGGACCTGATCCATTCGGTGGATAGTATAGCGCTATGTGAGGAGATAAGCCTTAGGGCACAAAAAAGAGGCATCGTGCAGAATATCCTGTTGGAAGTGAATATCTCCGGGGAAAAGGGGAAATTTGGACTACCCCCCCATGAGGTGATGAATACAGTAAGGGCGGCGACAAGGTTAAAGGATGTCTCCCTTAAGGGTCTGATGATGATTCCACCCTTTTCTGATGATCCTGAAGATTCAAGGCCCTTTTTTCACAGACTGCGGGAACTCCGGGATGAAATGACAGGCTTCGGCATCTGCCCTGACGGTTTCAGTGAGTTGTCGATGGGCATGAGTGGCGACTTTGAGATAGGAATAGAGGAAGGGGCAACCCTTGTTAGAATCGGCACAGCAATCTTTGGACAGAGGGGCTGAAATCTTATGAAGATTAAACGGAAGATCTGCATCCTTGGGGCCGGCAATATGGGAGAGGCCCTTATTAAGGGAATGCTCTCAGGGGGGCTCTACACAAAGAAAGAGATTATTGCCTCAGATATATCTGAGGACAGGCTTGCACATATCCGCTCACGATACGGTATAGAAACAACCCGGGATAATGCAACGGCCACTGACTCTTCGGAATTTATAGTGATTGCAGTAAAACCATTTGCAGTAAAATCTCTCATGGAAGAGATATCCCCTTCTCTGAGTAAATCAAACGTGATCATATCGATTGCAGCCGGGGTACAAATTGAGAGGATACGGATATGGTTAAAAAAGGAGATACCCATTATCCGTGTGATGCCCAATATCTCCATACTGGTCATGGAGGGCGCCATTGCCATTGCACCTGGGCCCGGTATCAGGGACAGGGAGACTGAGGCTGTCAAGAGGATATTCGATTCCGTAGGAAAGACGGTTATCCTGGGCGAAGAATTTATGGATGCCGTAACAGGCCTGAGCGGCAGCGGCCCGGCCTACTTATTTACTGTAATAGAGGCACTGGCCGACGGGGGTGTAAAGGTCGGTCTCCCGCGGGGGGTGGCAACATTGCTCGCGGCACAGACTGTCCTTGGGGCAGCAAAGATGGTCTTAGAGACCGGGTTACACACCGGAAGCCTTAAAGATATGGTAACCTCTCCGGGGGGGACTACGATAGACGGTATTTACAGAATTGAGGCTTCAGGGGTCCGTGCCGCTTTAATGCAGGCAGTAGAGGATGCCACCAGAAGGGCAGAAGAGTTAGGGAAAGGGGAATAGGGGAATAAATGTATATAGTGACTAATCTACTCTCGGCTATTGCCGAGATTATTGATATCGTTCTCACATTATATATGTATGTCATCATTGCCAGGGCCCTTATATCGTGGGTGAATCCAGACCCGTATAATCCTGTTGTACAGTTCCTCTACAGAATCACCGAGCCCATCTTAAATCCTTTACGGCGACTCGTACCGAGCTGGAAAATTGGGATTGACCTTTCCCCCATGATTGCGATATTAATAATAGTATTTTTAAAAAGGTTCCTTATACCGACACTACTCATGCAGGCAGCTTATTTCAGGTAGCGCCGGCCTGCTACCTAACGAAGGGAGTGCTTTATGAAACATCGGAAAATACCTTTTATTTTTTTACTTGTCTCTTTCATTGTCATTCTTGCAGCGGGTTCTGCATTCCTTGATACGGCTGACCTTTCACAGAACATCCATTATACAATAGAGGAAAATGGCCTGCGTCTCAGCTTTGATGAAGATAGCGTACGGATGGAAGGCTTAACATCACCAATATTCAAAGAGAGGCAGGGAGATCAGTTCGTCAGTAATTTCGAAAACGGCCTTGAGGTCGTATACACCATCGATCCTGCTCTTCAGGACAGGATCACAGGGCTTTTTGCTGAACATCATGTCCCCTACGGGGCCTTTGTAGCGATCTCCCCCAAAACAGGCAAGGTCCTGGCCATGGCAGAATACTCCGGAAAGAGCAGCGGAGACCCGCATCTTGCATTACGGGCTACTTATCCTGCGGCTTCTCTTTTCAAACTGATCACCGCATCAGCGGCCATTGAAAATGGGAAAGTCGAACCAGATACCGTCATACGCTTTAATGGCGGGCTTTATACATTAACGCCTAAAAACTGGGGCGATAATCCAAAAAGGGACAAAAATAAGATTACACTGGCAGATGCGATGGGAAAATCGTGCAACGTCGCCTTTGCAAAAGTAGCGCTGAGATGGCTTGGGGTTGAAGACCTTCTGCACTATGCGGAAAACTTTGGATTCAATAAGGCCCTTGATTTCGAACTGCCTGTTCAGATAAGCCAGGCCTCTTTAGAGAATACCCGGGAAAGCATCGCAAAAACAGCGGCAGGATTTGGCAATGTGACGCTATCCCCGCTGCATGGAGCGCTGATCGCCTCAGCCATAGGGAATAATGGCAGGATGATCGCCCCGCGCATTGTAGAAAAGATCTCGCTTAATGGAAGAGAGTTGGATAACTGTATCTCGCCTGAAACAGCGGGTAAACTCAGATATATGATGACAAAGACCATTGAAAGCGGCACTTCAAGACATGCGTTTCATACACGAAAGGGCAAGGCGTATCTTAAGGATATCGTGATCGGGGGCAAGACAGGCTCCCTGGAAGGGAATGACCCACCATAAGATCACTACTTCCCGTAATCAAGTTTCAGGGTCAGGAAAAGGACTAAAAGGGTAACGATCATAAATAGCCAGGTGCCTAAAAACCAGGCAATCAGGGGAATCGTATAGTAAAACCCCCGGATACCGAAGGTATAGTGCATACCCGCCCTCGAAAACATCCCTGTAATATAGTCAACA
>JAHFEQ010000025.1 GCA_023248395.1 Nitrospirota bacterium | reverse complement strand
AGATATCCCAGGATTCTGCAAGGTCTCCTTTCAGGGTAAGGTCCTTATCGTATTTGACAAGGCCGTTAAAGATGAGACCGGCAACATCATGAGAGGCGCTATCGCCTGCAAGCATCGGGATGAGGATACTCGGCTCACCGATGGTCCCCTCCACCAGGGTATCTCCATAGGCAGGCTGATGATCTGCCACCGTCTTCTCTTCTGAGAAGGCTTTATGGGTGCGCTGTTCACAGCCAGCATGAACCCATATCAGGATAAGAAGAAAAGCTATTAATATCTTCTGCATAACCAAATTTACGGTAGAAAGTAAAAGGCGATTGCCAAAATAATGTAAACGGCTAATAATTGTACCCCCTCCATCCAGTTTGACTCGCCATCCATAGAGATCAGGCTGACGATCCCCACGGCGAGCCCTATGGCTACGACCTCAAAGGTTGTAAAGAGGAGATCCATCGGCTGTCCGAAGAGGTAACTCACAAATATGAGGACGGGCGCTACAAAGAGGGCGATCTGGATACTCGATCCGATCGCAATGTTCATAGCGATATCCATCCTGTTTTTCGCAGCCATGAGGACCGCTGTGCTGTGCTCAGCAGCGTTTCCGATGATGGCTACCACGATAACACCTATGAATACTTGTGTCATGCCCAATGCGCTTGCTGTATGATCAACAGCGCCAACCAGAAATTCGCTCATCAGCGCGACCAAAATGGTGCTGATCAATAACACCAGCACTGACTTAATTCTGCTCCAGCCCTCAATACTGGCTGCCTCATTCCCGGCGTGGACCCCATCCCCGGCGTAGAGGTGTTTATGGGTGCGTAAGGCAAAGACGAGGCTTAACAGGTATGTAGTAAATAAGACGATGGCGATCTCCAGACTGAGCTCCTGTTCATGGTTTGCCTGAGATCCGTGGGCTACCCTATGAAACAGGGCAGGGACTACCAGCCCGATAGCGCTCAGAGTTAACAAGGTGGCCCCCATGCAGGCCGCAGTACGGTTGAAGGTCTGGCGCTCAAATTTTATTCCTCCGGCGACCACACTCAAACCCAGGACCAACAGTATATTGCCGATGATAGAACCGGTGATGGAGGCCTTAACCACTTCATACAGGCCTCTCTTCAGCGCCAGCAGGGCAATAATAAGCTCGGCTGCATTTCCAAAAGAGGCGTTGAGCAGGCCGCCCAGTCCGGCTCCCAATTTTGCTGACAGATGCTCTGTTGCCTTGCCCATGAAACCGGCTAATGGAATTATGGCTAAAGCTGAGGTGATGAAGATCCATATTTCGCTGGCGCGAATCAACTCCAGTACGATACTGACCGGTACAAATATAAGTAAGAGGGTCAATGGATTCATTTTAAAAATGGTTACAAATGCGGCATATTATGCACTGTTTATTCATGGAACGTCAAGATGGACCCACGTTTTGGTGAGAAGATGACAGAGAGGGAGAAGACTGCTGAGACGAACAGGACTGTTGTCGCCCCTGAGGGGAGGTCAAACCAGTAAGATATAAACACACCGGCAACGGATGAACCTACCCCAATGAGAGCCGAGTAGAGAAACATCCTGATCATGCTGTAGGTTAACTGATAGGCCGTGGCAGCAGGTGTTACAATCAGTGCAAAGACCAGTATGGCCCCTACCGATTTCAGGGAGATGACAATGGTGAAGGCGATCAGGGTCAGGAGGAGGAAGGATAACCATCCGGTCGGAATACCACTGGCCCTGGCCATTTCCTCATCAAAGGTGATGAAGTGAAATTCCTTAAAGAAGAGATAGACGATGAACAGAACCACGGTCCCTAAGCCAAGTATAATTGCGAGATCCGTCTTTGTCACGGACAGGATACTTCCAAAGAGATATCCATAAACCTCTGCATTGTAGATCTTCATGAGGCCTATAAACAGCACGGCTAAGGCCATGGTGAGAGAGTAGAATATCCCTACAGATGCATCTAACTTAAGATACCCCTGCCTGCTCAGATAACCAACTATCCATACGGTGATAAGACTAAACAGGATGGCAAAGGCGAGGGGGCTGACTCCCAGAAGATAACCCAGCGTTACCCCTGCAAAGGCGGCATGCGATGTCCCTGCCCCGATAAAGGTCAGGTTCTTCAGGATGACAAAGACCCCTATGATGGCACATACCACACCGATTATCACAGAGGCAATCAGTGCCCTCTGCATAAACTCATAGGAGAGCATCTCAAACATAGTGGTAGTCTCCAACGATCACATAGGTCCCGCCATCTTTCGATGTCACAATGACCTGCTTGCCGTATATCTCACAAAGCGTTTTTTCGCGTAATACATCTGCAGGCGTCCCGATGGCATATAATTTAGACTTGAGGAGTGCGAGGCGGTCGACGTAGGGGCTGATCATATTGATATCGTGAGTCACAAGCAGGACTGTAAGGTTAAGGTTCTTATGCAGATCGGATATGAGCTTAATAACACTGTGCTGGGTCGGGGTGTCGATGCCTGTGGTCGGTTCATCCATTAACAGGACCTCTGGCTGTTGTGCGAGGGCCCTTGCGATCATGATCCTCTGCTGCTGGCCACCCGACAGATGTCCTAACGGTGCATTCATATACCCCTCCATTTCTACCTCTCTGAGGGCATTGAATGCCAGCTCTCTGTCTTTTCTGGCAGGACGCTTAAGGAGGCCAATAGAGCTGTATCGTCCCATCATGACCGTTTCCATGACTGTGACAGGAAAGTTGGGATCGATCTGTTCCTTTTGCGGAATATAGCCTATCTTTGCCTTATGGTGGCAGCGAAGCTTATGACAGGCACAGTCAAATATCTGCACGGAGCCTCTGCCTGGACGGACTAACCCGAGGACAGATTTAAGCAGTGTCGTCTTGCCGGAGCCATTTGGACCGATAATGCCCACAAATTCACCCTGGTATATCTCAAGGCTGATATCCTCTAATGCCATACGCTGCTGGTAGGCTATTGTAGCATTCGAGAACTTTATGATGACGTTGTCTTTCATTCTGAAAATCTCCCCCTCACCCTTACCCTCTCTCCTCAGGTTATCTTAAAGCGGCCGCAAGTTGTTCTCCGGTATATTCCATCATCTCTATATAACTCCCTGTCCCCGGGAGCCCTCCAGGCATGGGTGTCAGCACAACGATCCTGGCGCCGGTCTCATCGGCGATGATCTTAGGGACCTTTGGATTTAACTGAGGTTCGGATACGATAACCCGCACGTTCTCACGTTTTACCTTCCCTATCATATCGACAATATGCCTTGCAGAGGGTTCTGTGCCAGGCTGTATCTGTATATTGTCCACAATTTGCAGTTTAAACCTCTGGGCAAAATAGGGCCATGCCGGATGATGGGTAATAATCTTCCGGTTCGTTATGGGCCTTAATGTGTCTTCGATCCTCTTATGCATCCTGTCAATCTTTTTAAAATATTCAGCCTGATTTGACAAATAAATGCTTCTGCCCGCCGGATCTGCTGCAGATAGCGCCTCTGTAATATGCCTTATCATAATCTTTGCCCTCTCTGGATCAAGCCAGACATGAGGGTTTCCAAGATGGCCCTCATGGCCATCTTCTTCTCCTCTGACCAGAGGGATACCATTTGAGGTTGTAACGACCACCAGCCTGTTGTTCGAGGCATTTTTTATCAGAGAATCAACCCATACTTCAAGGCCAAGACCGACCTTTATAATCACCCCTGCCTCTTTTACTGCGGCGATGTCGCTTGGTTTGGGTGTATACGTATGCTCGCTCTCAAGCCCTGAAAGGAGGCTCTTTACTTCAATCCGATCCCCCCCGATATTTTTTACGAAATCCTCAAGGAAGGGGAGTGTGGCAACGACCTTTATCTTCTGAATAGCCAACGCCTGAGTGGTATTAACAGTCAGCATGAAAGATGCCAGAACGATTGCCAAATAGCGATAGAGGTAATTCACCCTCGATATCCTTTCAGTGAGTCCTGCCCGTTTTACTCTTGAGAGCCTTAATGAATATTCATATATGATATACCATAATTAGAGATAAAATATAAGGTGGGATTTCAGTTAGAATGGGGGCCAGCGAGTCCGTCGATCTTTGCGGCCAATATAAAGTCGTTCTCTGAAAGGCCCTTGACAGCATGTGTCCATAATTCCATGTCTACCCTGTTGTAACGGATGATTATATTGGGGTGGTGTCCTTCCTTTTCCGACAATTTAGCAACAGAGTTCACGAAGTCTATGGCCTCTAAGAAATTTTTGAACTTAAAGGACCTGAATAGATGTCCATCCCTCAATGACCATGATGGGACCTCGCTCATCAACTTATTGATCTCTGTCTCTCCGAGAGGGGGCATCCCTCCTTCGCAAGGTACACATCTTTTCTCACTCAGATTCATCTTCTTGCCGCTCTCTCTCTTCTGGCAGGGCTATCTATGCCGCTCTTACACCGAGACTATAGACAGAGTAGCCTGCCTCATCCCACTCCTTGATACCACCCTCATATCTCATTATATTTATGAATCCGGCCTTATTGAGCATATTAGCTGCCTCTGCGCTTGCCCTGCACGTATAGCCTCCGCAATAGACGATAATCTTTTTATCCTTTTTATCAGTATTCTCCTCTGCCCAATTATTGATTTCATCGATAGAGCAGTTGATGGCGCCACTGATGTGCAACTCCTCAAAACTCTCTCTGCTGAGCACATCGATAAGGATAAAATCCTCATTAGAAAGCATCATATTTCTAAGCTCTTCTTTTGTTATATTTTTAACCATTTTTAACCACATTCCTTTCTATGAAATTGATATGCAATTTCAATATAATTATATCGCTGCTGACTATCTCTGTCAAAAATATTTTTACCCCTTGCGCATGGCCCATCCTGTGATATCCCTCCTTGACACCAGCGATGCAGGTAGAATATATTTGGGGTGGGAAGAGGTCCCCTCTCTCCCTGGGGAGAGGGATAGGGTGAGGGGTAAAAGAACGGAGGGGCAAATGAATGAGATCGAGAAGATTATAAAGGATTCAAAAACGATAGCTGTTGTGGGGATGTCCAATAAACTGGGCCGGCCAAGCCTTACAGTGGCGAGTTATCTGAAGGGCCAGGGGTACAGGATTATACCGGTCAATCCCACAATCCAGGAGGTAAACGGTGAGAGATGCTATCCTGACCTCGCCTCCCTCCCTGAGAGGGTAGACATTGTGGATATCTTTAGAAGGTCAGAGGACGTTCCACCGGTTGTGGATGAAGCCATCCGGACCGGCGCAAAAGCGATCTGGATGCAGGAGGGAGTTGTAAACGAAGAGGCGGCACGGAAGGCAAGAGAGGCCGGGCTAATAGTTGTCATGGATAAGTGCATGCTAAAGGAGCACTCACGCCTGCGGAGAGAGGGGAAGATATAATCCCTGATAAAATAATGGACAAGATCGAGGTTAGCAGGATATTGGAGGAGATAGGGATACTCCTTGAACTGAAAGGGGAGAACCCGTTTAAGGTACGGGCCTACCACAATGCGGCAAGGGCGGTAGAGGCCCTGGAAGAAGACCTAAATAAGGCCATAGAAGATGGGGCCCTTTCAGATCAAAAAGGCATCGGAACAGGGATATACGAAAAGATCATAGAACTCTTTCATACCGGCCATCTCAACTATTATGAACAGCTAAGGCAGGAAATCCCTCCTGGTCTGTTAGAGATCATAAAGATACCTGGTCTCGGTACAAAAAAGGCCAGGGCCCTCTACGAAGAACTTGGTATATCCACAGTCGGTGAGCTTGAATATGCCTGTATCGAGAACAGGCTCATTGAATTGCACGGCTTTGGTAAGACTACACAGGAAAAGATACTAAAAGGGATTGGATATTACAGAAAGGGGATGGGACTTCATCTCCTTAACACCGCCTTAGGAGAGGCAGAGAAGCTCCTTTCCACATTAACTTCAAATAAGAATGTTATCCGGACAAACATTGCCGGGAGTATCAGACGGCGGAAAGAGGTTATCAGGGATATTGACCTTGTAGCGAGTGTTAAGCCAGGGCATGAAAATGCCGTCATGGACTTTTTCGCAGACCTTCCTTCTGTCCAATCCATCACAGCGAAGGGTGATACCAAGTCGAGTGTTGTCCTCAATATCGGGATAAATGCCGACCTTCGAATTGTATCTGACAAGGAGTTCCCCTTTGCACTCCACTATCTTACGGGAAGCAAGGAACATAACACGGCCATGAGAGGCCGCGCAAAAAAGATGGGGATCAAGATGAATGAATATGGCCTGTTTAAGGGAGAGAAGTTAATACCCTGTAAGGATGAAGCCGGGATATTTAAGGTCCTTGGGCTTTCCTATATACCGCCGGAATTAAGAGAGGATAATGGAGAGATAGAGGCGGCAGAGCGGGATGAGCTCCCGGAACTCATTGAGCCTTCTGACATCAAGGGGATGTTCCACATCCATACCACTTACAGCGATGCGAGCATGACCCTTAAGGAGGTGGTGAGAGTCACCAGAGAGTCGGGTTATCGGTATATAGGAATATCCGATCACAGCAAGTCCGCCTACTATGCCGGCGGCCTTACAGAGGATAAGCTAAGAGAGCAGCATGAGGAGATAGACAGGCTGAATGCAGAGCTAAAGGACTTTCATATCTTTAAAGGGGTAGAGTCTGATATACTCCCGGATGGTTCTCTCGATTATGATGACAGGACACTGGCTACCTTTGACTTTGTCATTGCCTCTGTACACAGCAAGTTTAACATGACTGAGGCAGAGATGACCCACAGGATTATCAAGGCGATATCAAACCCGTATACGATGATCCTTGGCCACCCTACAGGCCGGCTATTGCTGTCGAGAGAGGGCTATCATGTAGACCTGCATAAGGTCATAGACGCCGCAGCAAGGCACCATGTAGTCATTGAGTTAAATGCGCACCCCTACAGGCTCGATTTAGACTGGAGGTTCTGCAGATACGCCAGGGAGAGAGGGATTAAGGTCAGCATCAATCCGGATGCCCATCATATCGATGACCTGTCTAACGTCTCCTACGGGGTCAGCATAGCCAGAAAGGGTTGGCTTACAGCCAATGATGTGCTAAACACCCTGTCCCTGGAGGAGATTAAAATCTTTCTGCGAGGCCGGGCACCGGAATTTATCGCCCCTTTAATGCAAAACCGTCCATAGAAAAAATTGCCTCATCCCTTTACATGCCAAATTGTCTATCCTTTGAATGTTACCGGTATTTTTGGGATACAGATCCAAATACCGTCGGTTATCAGCTCGAAGCGCTAATTTCTGGACATGCACCCTGGATATCCCTGCAGAGAAGGTTTTATGTTTATCGAAGTCCTTCCGGAACACGTACCGGGCCATCTGGAAGCATTAAGCCGAACAAGGGGTACTTATGTCGTTCTATATGGGGGAAGGAACTGGATTGGCCTTGCAATTAGGGCACTGTAGATGGTAGAGTCTTGTATGCGCCGCTTGTATCAGACTGAAAAGGTACACAGAAAAACAGAACGAATAAACAGGGAATACAAAACATAGTATAAACGGAGGAACTCTCATGAAGACTTTTCGGATTTCCATATTGGTTCTTATTGGACTCACTCTCGCCGTACTCGTCTCACCACTCACGCTGTACGCACAGCGGGATGACCGGGTGCTTGATCCGGGAAAGATGGTGCAGGACTTGTCAGATCGAGTCGTGCAACTCGAAGTTTACCTTTCTTTCGCAATCCCCTGCTCTTGTACTGTACCAGCCATAATATCTCACCAGCCGTTCCCTGCCTTCGTTGTGGAGATGAAATCCAGTATGCCTCCATGAGAAGATCATCTTAACCCGATCTTCGGTGATCAGTCCCTCGTTGAGTAATTCATACAGTGTCCCGTATTGGGACAGACCTCGAACTATGTTGGATAAATTATTTGAGAGGCTGTATCAATACTTTAGTATGAAAGCAAAAAGCTTGCAAGGGTAGCTTTACTTAATAGTATGTCAATGGACTCGGCAGGTAAAGGTCGGTAATCTTGCTTATTAGAAGATAATAATCGATATCGGCACTGCTGATGTAACCAAAGATTTTACCCTGACCCCGTAGTAGATATTTGGCATATAACATTGATATGTCTTTTTACTCCGACAGGCATATCACTCATATGTCAATCCTGATCTTTTGGAAGAGCTTTAAACTCCCCTGTTTCTTCTATGATTATCTGGTATCCTTCAAGGATGTCAGGAATCTTTTTCACAAGGGATGGTTCTTTTTTGGTAACATAGACTATTATGCATGGTTTACCCTCCCAAACACCTTGGGCCACACCAACTACACCTGGAAGGGACATTAATTCCTTCGTATTTTTGTTTAGTACCTCTTCTATGGGTTTTACTGGAATGGTATTTCCTTCCAATTGATCAACAAATTTTTTAGTTGTGCAGGTTTCAGCCCCCATAATAATGGATATCAAGACAGAGAAAGCTAAAAGCTTTATAAGTATAATTTGGACTTCCCTTTTAGACCACTCACCAAGGTGATAGCCGCTAATACCTTGTGGCTATCACCTTGAATCAGTAGTAAAGATTAATTACCGTCTATACCAACGCCAAACCTTGCTAATACCTTATCAATCGGGTTGGCTATAGCCCATTTCCCATCCGAGGTACCAGCAAATAATAGCCCGACCGGGTTATGGCTGGCATCATCACTCACAAGGAGAGAGCCTGAATCACCGGCTTTTATGAATGGCTTTGAAGAGTATACAATGACTTGCCCCATAAATATAGCAGTCCCAGAACCATAACCAACTTTTACTGTAGCATTGATTGCATTAATTGCTCCTCTTGTTAAAGAAGTTGTCCGTCCATATTTCTGAACAGGAAGACCCACACTTGCTGCCCTAGTAGTTGAGCTGGGCGTACCATAGCCGTTAGAGGGGGTAGAATTACCTAATAGCCCGGTTGTAGTTAATGCAATCGCTGAATCAATCTCATTATTACTCCCATCAAATTTGATCGGTTCATAAGCATACAGTGTACCAATAGAGTTGTTAGGGTTATAAACACACCTAGTGTCATAAAGACCTGGTTGGAGGACGACACTGCCAATAGAGGCGGTATTCTCAAGGGCATAGACATGATTATTACTGAGGGCATAAACATAGCCATCTCTATCTTTCACCCTTGCCCCAATAGTTCCGGCAGAACACTCATTTGCATTACCAGTTGAAATACCAATAGGTACAGGTCTCTGGAAAAAGGATTTTGGATTAATCGTTACGACATTACTGGGAGAACCTTTACCAGCAGTCTGACTTGGCATGGCAGAGATCTCACCTGTAACCCTTACAACGACTGGTACACCTTCCAGACTCTCGGGAACCACACCAGCCGATACTCTATTCTTAGTAAATACCAAGATTGCTGGTCTACCGTCGTCAGTGAGTCCGATACTACTGCCAACGACCTCTGGGATCGCCATTAATTTAGGAGTGTGGCGATCCTGTACATCCATCACTGTCTGAACCTGCGGGTTAGATTTGTCAAAAACTATTTCTTCATTGTTTGAAAGGACTGTTTCGGGAGTAATCTTTGCCTCTCCTATATGCGGATTAAAGAATCCACCTTTGCCTACGACATATACAAAGGAGAGGGCGAATAAAAACACAGAAAATCCCAATATAGCTCTGCGATAAGGACGGATACGAAGATCATTTTTCATATAATATCTCCTTTCAATACTATGTTTTGTTTTTCCCAAAATGTTCCCTATGCTTATTTAAATGCAATACCTGTACCTCTGCCTCTGCAAGTCCTCTTTTAAATCCCTTTATAGCTTTTCCAAGGTTCGCAATACGCAATAGGAATTTGCTTTTTCGAGGTCAGGATAGCAGCATGAGATTTTTGTGTCAATGGAGATTTTTCCTGTGGTATATAGAAGGCAGTTATACAAGATATTGGGTCAGGGGGCATAAGCGTGGATATTAGAATTGCCTCACGTTTGTAGAGATGCATAATTATGTGTCTGTGAGTAACGGGTTCTAAGACTAAGACTAAGACTAAGACTAAGACTAAGACTAAGACTAAGACTAAGACTAAGACTAAAACCGGACACGAATTCGTGGGATGTAACTCTCCATTTCTGACGCAACAATCGTTGCACATTCAAAGACAATGGTTATGCCGGAGAATTCCTGAAGCTGATTATAGTATGTCTCAAGCTCGGGTATCAAATAACGTGTCAGGGTGACTCCAAAACCAACTCCATTCTCTAAATCCTTTGGTTTTGCATAGGAAACTGAGAGCCCCACTGCATTTTTCTTTTGTATTTCTGCTTTGCCTGGAGGGACAATTGTGTGTTTTTTAAAGAGGAAGAAGATGAACGGAGATTACCGAGCAGATCATTATATGACATTGATGTCAATGGAGAAGGAGTTATACGAAAAGAAAAGAGGAAGCAGGAATGATTTCTATGATCCCTTCGGATCTCCGTAATTGGTTTTCTTACCGTAATTGACAAAACTCCTCATCTTTTCATACAATGCTCATAACATAAAATCACCCTTTCCTGACCCCTCCCATCGAGGGAAGGAGAATAAATGAGGGTTCGGTAGACCTAAGGAACTAAATTGACTGCAAAGTACGACCCCAAAGAGATAGAATCCAAGTGGCAGCGCTACTGGGATGAACATAAGACATTCAGAGTTACCGAGGACCCATTCAGACCAAAGTACTACTGCCTTGAGATGTTTCCCTATCCCTCCGGGAGAATCCATATGGGGCATGTGAGAAATTACGCGATGGGTGACGTTGTTGCACGCTATAAGACCATGCGGGGTCATAATGTCCTGCACCCGATGGGGTGGGATGCCTTTGGTCTCCCTGCTGAAAATGCGGCGATTGATAAGGGGGTACCTCCTGCGATTTGGACCCATGACAATATCGCCTATATGAGAGATCAGCTTAAAAAGATGGGGCTCTCTTACGACTGGGATCGTGAGATCACCACCTGTGATCCGGCCTATTATAAGTGGAATCAGTGGTTCTTCCTGAAGATGTATGAAAGGGGGCTTGCCTGCAGGCGCAGATCCAGTGTGAACTGGTGTGTCTCCTGTGCGACGATTCTTGCCAATGAGCAGGTGATCGACGGGCAATGCTGGAGATGCAGTTCTACTGTAGAGCAAAAAGAGCTTGAGCAGTGGTTCTTTAAGATCACAGATTATGCAGAAGAGCTTTTAACCGGATGTGATAAGCTTACCGGCTGGCCGGAGCGGGTACTTGCCATGCAGAGAAACTGGATCGGGAAGAGCGCAGGGGTCGAGGTGGACTTTCCATTAGCGGATAGTGATGGCTCGATCAGGATATTCACGACGCGGCCGGATACGCTCTACGGCGCTACCTTTATGAGCCTTGCCCCGGAACACCCGTTTGTTGAATCCCTTATCACGGGGACTGGAACCGAGACCGAAGTTCGAAGTTTCATCGAGCGCATAAGGCGTCAGGACAGGATTATCAGGACTGCGGCTGATGTGGAGAAGGAGGGGGTCTTTACCGGCCGATATGCCATAAATCCGCTTACAAAAGAGAATATACCGGTATGGGTAGCCAATTTTGTCCTGATGGAGTATGGGACAGGGGCTATCATGGCTGTCCCTGCGCACGACCAGAGGGACTTTGAGTTTGCAAAGAAATATAACCTGCCGATGAGGGTCGTCATCCAAAATTCGAAGGGGACACTTTCTTTAGAGACAATGCCAGAGGCCCACATAGAAGAGGGGCGCCTCGTCAGCTCAGGACAGTTCAGCGGTCTTGATTCTAAAATAGCTATAGAGAAGATTTCTGAATATATAGAGTTACAGGGAATCGGAAAGAAGACAATCTATTATAAGATTCGGGACTGGGGGATATCGAGGCAGAGATACTGGGGTACTCCGATACCGGTCGTCTATTGTGAGAAATGCGGGACTGTCCCTGTACCGGAGAGCGACCTCCCTGTGGTTCTTCCAAGAGATGTCGCCTTTACAGGCAAGGGAGGGTCACCCCTCCTTCAGGTCCGGGAATTTATAGAAGTCTGTTGTCCATCCTGCGGCGGCACTGCAAGGAGAGAGACAGATACCATGGACACCTTTGTGGACTCCTCGTGGTATTTCCTCCGTTATAGTTCACCCAAAACAGATAATCTCCCCTTCGATAAACAGGCTGTTTCTTACTGGATGAATGTAGACCAGTATATAGGCGGTATAGAGCATGCCGTACTTCACCTGCTCTATGCCAGATTTTTTACGAAGGTCCTCCGTGACCTCGGCCTTATTGATGTGGACGAGCCTTTTAAAAACCTCCTTACGCAGGGTATGGTGATAAAAGACGGGGCGAAGATGTCGAAGTCTAAGGGAAATGTCGTAGACCCTGACTATCTTATAGGGATCTACGGTGCCGATACGGCAAGGCTATTTGCCCTCTTTGCAGCTCCTCCGGAGAAGGACCTGGATTGGAGTGACCGTGGAGTGGAGGGGGCCTTCAGGTTCCTGTCCAGGGTTTATAGGAAGGTGGCAGAACTGTCGCCCTATTTAAATCCAGAACTAAATCCGGAGGCGGCAGATATAGATCTATATAAAATTAAATTATTAGATGAGATTGGCGAAGCATTCCCTTCAGACTTAAAGGCGCTTAGAAAGGCTGTTCACCAGACCATAAAAAAGGTCACAGAGGATATTGAGGTCTTTCATTTCAATACCGCAATAAGCTTTATCATGGAGCTGGTTAATAATATCTATCTCATCCCTGTTGATGGACGGACTCAGGACAGATCATTTCTTTATGTCATGAGAGAGGCGCTGGATGCGGTTATTCTGCTTCTTTCTCCTTTTGCACCTCATATATCTGAGGAGATGTGGGAGATGTTAGGACAGAAATCTTCTGTAACAGAGGTCCCATGGCCCATATACTGTACAGAGATTGCCCAGGAAGAGGAGAGGCTTATTGTCATACAGATTAACGGGAAGATAAGGAGCAAGGTCACAGTACCTGCCGGTACACCTGAGGAGGAGATCAGAAAGAGGGCGTTATCAGACGAAAGGATAAAGGGGTTGATTGGAGACAAGATTCCCAAGAAGGTCTTTGTTGTTCAAGATAAACTTGTGAATATTGTAATATGATGAATAGAAAAAAAGGGGACAGATTTATTTTTTACTTGAAAAATAAATCTGTCCCCTTTTTTGTGGTTTTCTTTTTCTGTCTATCATCATGCGGCTACCATATCGCAGGAAGGGGCGGTCATATCCCGTCAGGCATTAAGACGATCGCCATCCCTGTCTTTGAAAACAAGACAATGGAGCCTATTGTCGAAGAGGAGCTTACCCCCGCTGTTATAAAGGGGTTTATAAAGGACCGCAGGATAGAGGTTACAGACAAGTCGCAGGCCGATTTCATGCTCCATGGCAGTGTAACATTCTATAAGGAGTTTCCCCTATCCTTTGATCAGAACCAGAATGTCCTTGAGTACAGGATAACGGTTACAACCCATCTAAGACTCCTTCAACAGTCCACGAACCATATATTATGGGAGAGGGATTTGACTACGAATGCAGAATACAGGGTTAGCAGTGATGTGATGTCTACCAGGACTTCGAAGTTCTTAGCCATTAAAGAGATTGCACAGAACCTCTCAGAAGAGGTGACGGACAGGGTTTTGAGGGGATGGTGAATAAATGGCAATCAATTATTTAGAATTCCAGGAACGCTTCTCAGGGCTTAAACCCTCTCCGGTCTATCTGTTTACGGGTGAAGAGAGGTTCTTTATGGATGAAGGCATCAGGATTGTCAGGGAGCGATTTCTTGAGGAAGGGGCAAGGGATTTTAACTATGACATCTGCTTTGCCTCTGATATTGAGGCATCCAGGGTTGTTGAGATGGCAGAGACACTCCCGGTCATGGCAAAATACCGCGTGGTTATTGTCAAAGGTATGGATGAATGGAGTTCAAAGGAGAAGGAGATTATCGCCGCTTATTTAAACAGGCCGTCTCCCACGACATGCCTGATCCTTACAGCTACAAAACTGGATAGGAGGGAGAAGTTCTCAGTAACCCTTGATAAGAGGGGCACTGTCATATTGTGCCAGCCTCTTTACAGACAGAACCTCACGGGCTGGATCAAACAACGCGTCAGACGTGTTGGAAAGAGTATTGATAACGATGCGTTACACTTGCTTACGGAAATCGCAGGAGATGATATGTTGAGCATAGATAATGACATCGAAAAGCTTACCCTCTATTGCGGGGATAGAAAGAATGTATCCCTCGAAGATGTGAGCAGGGTATCCAGCAGTATGAGGAGCGCCTCTGTCTTTGAGGTTGCAAATGCCATAGTGGATAGGAGACTTAAGGATGCCATATCGTCTTTAAAGAGGGCCATCCATGATGGGGAGCCGCCGGTCAGGATATTCTATTTTATCGTAAGGGAATTCAGAATGATGCTGAAGGCAAAGACGCTTATGGATGCCGGGGAGTCCCCTGAAGCAGCGGCAAAGGCGGCGGGCATACCCCCGTTTAAGGTGAAGGAGTTTTCGCAGCGTGTCCAGAAGTTCTCCCGGGAAGAGTTACATAAGCTGTTTGAGAGGCTTATTGCTGTAGATGGCAGGCTCAAAGGGGGTGTTTTAAGGCCTGAGATGGTGTTAGAGGACCTTATCCTGTCCGTCTGCCTTCGACGTTAGTCCTTACTTTGACGCCCGATTTACCTTTGCCGTCAATCTCGACACAAGCCTGCTGGCCTTATTTTTGTGGATAATCTTTTTATCAGCAATCTTATCAATATAGGCTGTGGCCGTTTTGAGATGTTCGCTGGCCACTTTAGGGTCTTTTCCCTCCATAGAGGTGTGGACCTTTTTGATCAGTGTCTTCATCGCGGACATGGCGGCCTTGTTCCTCTGCCTTTTTTTCTCGGACTGCTTTACCCTTTTAAGGGCGGATTTGTGAGTAGCCACTTTAATTTCTCCTTTGTTGTAAAAATAATCTTAACTTTTAACATGAAATGTATTAGTCTGTCAAGCTATGAATAATCAGGAAAGGGTTACACGGGCGGCGGCCATCTTTGGCAGTACCACTTTGATCAGCAGGATCTTTGGATTTATCCGGGACATGGTGATTGCAAGGGTGTTTGGTGCCGGGATGGTTGCGGATGCCTTCTTCGTTGCTTACCGGATACCAGGTCTCTTAAGGGAGCTATTTGCCGAAGGGTCTATGTCCGCTGCTTTTATACCGGTCTTCAGCAGGGAACTTCATACCCACGGCAGAGAAGAGGCCCTGAGGCTTGCCAGGGCCGTCTTTACGATACTGATTGTTATATTACTGATCATCACGATGATAGGGGTTGTTGCAACCCCTATGGTGGTGACTCTCATCGCCCCGGGTTTTCACGCTACCGGAGGTAAATTTGATCTGACGGTAGACCTTACCCGGATCATGTTCCCCTACCTCCTCTTTGTATCCCTTGCCGCCCTTGCGATGGGGATGCTGAATACACTTGGTTCTTTCCTTGTCTCCGGACTCTCCTCGGTCATGCTCTCGATATTTATGATCAGCGGGGTCTATATTTTCGCTCCATTCTTTAATGTGCCCATCTATGGCCTTGCTGTTGGGGTCATCCTTGGCGGGGTATTCCAGTTTGTGATTCAACTCCCGGAGTTGTGGAGGAAGAAGATGAATCTCGGCTGGCACCTTGAACCGGCCCATCCCGGGATCATCCAGATCGGGAGACTCATGTTTCCGATGATCCTCGGGCTTTCGGTGACCCAGTTGAACCTCTTTGTAAATACATTACTATCCTCCTTTCTCGATGAAGGGAGTGTTGCCTATCTATACTATGGGATAAGGCTGATCCATTTCCCCCTGGGGATATTCGGGGTTGCAATGGCATCCGCAATCCTTCCGACGCTATCTGCATCTGCAGTTAAAAAAGAGTATGAGGAGATGAGAAATACGTACTCCTTTGCGATCAGGCTTTTATTGTTGATCACCCTGCCTGCCATGACAGGACTGATCGTCCTGAGAATCCCGATCGTGAGTGTCCTCTTTCAATCGAGGGCCTTTGATTACACGGCGACACTCGGCACAGCAGAGGCCTTGCTATTCTATGCCATCGGTCTATGGGCCTTTGCCGGCACCCGGGTCACTGCCCAGACCTTCTACTCACTCCAGGATACAAAAACACCTGCCAAGGCTGCCTCCATTGCCGTCGTCGTCAATATCATCCTCTCGATTGCACTTATGGGACCATTGAAGCATGGTGGATTGGCACTGGCAACATCGGTAGCAGCGATGGTCAATCTGGCCTTCCTCATCTGGGCGCTCAGAAAGAAGTTGGGAAGGATCAATATGACAGAGATAATATCTTCGTTAAAGGTGCTGGTGCCGGCGAACCTATTGATGGGGATCGCGGGATGGGCCGTTACCAGAGGGAATATCTGGGCGACGAATGGCCATATGGGTGTAAAGGTCGGTCTCCTCACCGGGAGTATCCTGCTGAGTACGGTCATCTACGTAGTGGTACTGTATCTGTTTAAGAGTAAGGAACTCATCTTTCTATGGAGGATGATCAAAGAAAGGCGATGAGCCGGCCTCATACAAATAAGATCTGGTCGCTGCTGGTCTCTGTCAGGAAGGTCGTTATCCCCATGCTCATATCCACGTCGTCTATGAGTTCATCCCGGGATATATTCAACATCCCCATGGAGCCAGTGCAGGCGTATAGTTTCGCCCCCATCAACTTGGTCTCAGAGATGAGCTCTGAAACCTTGTGGATATGCCCCTTCCTGATGTTGTCTTCCAATATACGGATATGAGCCTCGCCTTCCTGATCAAGATTAAAAGTGGCAGGGTCTTTCTTCCGCAGATATTCCAGCGCCCAATAGGTGATGAAGAATTTTACTTCCCTTCCCAGGGCCAGGGCTGCCAGGGCAATAGAGAAACTGTGGTAGAGGCGATCAAACGAACCGCTGTGTAAGACGATAGCCAACCCCTTTTCATTGCTGTCCGCCATGGTATCCATTCAAGGTTAAGACTATTTATCTGATCGTTGCCGCCCAATCCAGCAGAGGGACACCTGCGGCCCGTGCGCTGGCATATTTGGTTCCCAGATGGTCAAGTTCCTCCGGCGTCAGTCTTTCCGATAATATCGCCAGCCCATCACAATTTGAGACATGGATTAAAATGGCCCTGGCCGCATTGGAGGCCTCAGTGGCCTCTTTATCGCTCAGGGTATCCTTTTGCAACAGCGTCGCACAGGCACGTGCGGTATCTATAACCCCATCATGCTCTTTAATAAGCTGGTCAACATATTCCCCCAATAACGTCCGCAATGTAGGGTAGAGGGTCTCCTCTTCGTACCTGAAGTGAGGTCCTACCAGGACGTTCAGGTTGCCGAGTATTTGTCGTGCCGTAACGACATCCTTTGCCTTCAAGGCCTTTATGATGTCGAGCAACCCATCTCGAACCTTTCTGTGGTCCTCCCTGAACTCTGCTATCGGATCTAATTTTGCCATGGTCGTTTCCTCCTTATTCGTATCTTTTAAGACTATATTAACAGAGAAATTTTCCCTGTCAATCAATTTTTAAAACGAAGCCCTACAATATCTCAATGACCTTATTTTTACTCCGTCCCCCCTTTAGGATCTGGATATGGCTCTTTGGAATATGGAAATAGTCTCTCAGGAGTCTGATGATCGCCTCATTGGCCTTCCCCTCAACCGGCGGCTCTTTAACACTCACGATCAAGTGAGAATCATCGACCTTCGTCACTCCTTCCTTCTTTGACCCTGGCTTGACTTTGACAAAGATTTTCATTCCGCTGATAATTTTAAATAAAAGGAAATAAAAAATCTATCCTCATTCTATCCTCATTGCCCCTTGAAACTTTCATCTTAATTATTGTATGATGATATCATCAATATGAAGGGGTACCTCAGAAGATATTTCATCACAGGGCTTTTGGTGATCATCCCGATATGGGGGACCTATCTCGTACTATCTGCGCTCCTCAGATTCCTCGAAGGATTTCTTGGTAGTTCTCTGAAAGATTTTGGCAGATTCTATATCCCGGGTATGGGCATCATCGCCCTTCTTTTCCTCATCCTGCTGGTAGGGATATTGACCACAAACTTTGTCGGACGGAAGATCATGGTCCTGTGGGAAGATACGATGAAGAAGGTGCCATTAGTCCGCAATGTCTATTCTGTCTTCAAGCATGTCGTGGATGCAGTATCCCTGCAGGGAGAGGAGCACTTTCGCCGAGTTGTCCTTCTGGAGTTTCCGAGGGAGGGGATGTATTCGATTGGATTTGTGACCGGCATCACACGTGGTGAGGTCCAGAATCTGACAGAAGAGAGGGTTATTAATGTCTTTGTCCCGACGACCCCAAACCCTACAACAGGGTATTTTTTATTTGTACCGGAGAGTAAATTGATATCATTGTCTATGAGTGTAGAGGATGGGATGAAGATGATTATCTCTGGTGGCCTCTATACCCCGGCTACAGTAGAAGGGGTAAGGCCGCCTATCGGAAACAATGCGGATATTAAGGATACCAAGGTTAAGGTATAAGGATGAATAGTAATATCGTAACCATTATATTGGCCGCTGGCCTTGGCAAGAGGATGAAATCAGGGCTTGCAAAGGTCTTGCACCCGGTAGCAGGCATACCGATGATTCTCTACCCGATTCAGATTGCTGAAGATATCTCTTCAGAGAGGATTATCGTTGTCATAGGCCATCAGGCAGAGAGGGTTAAAGGTTTGTTATCTGACAGGGTTGTGGAGGTCGTGCATCAGACCGAGCAGAAGGGGACGGCCGATGCTGTGAGATTGGCGATGGATGCCATAAGAGGATATCAAGGGATGGTGGTTGTCCTCTGCGGAGATGTCCCGCTGATCACCTCAAAGACCGTGTCAGATCTTATAGCCGTTCATCAAGAGGGGAATGCCTCTATGACCGTGCTCACGACTGAGGTCGATGATGCCACAGGATATGGAAGGATTGTACGCGGACCGGATGGTTCTATCCTTAGGATCGTAGAAGACAGGGATGCTGACGAGGGGACTAAGGCTATTAACGAGATTAACACCGGCATTTACGTCTTTGACGGCCGCTTCTTGTCTGAGGTAATTAACGAGATCAGACCAGAGAATGTCCAGGAAGAGTTCTATCTTACAGACAGTATCGAGATAGGGTTGAAGAGAGGACTCAGGGTTTATGCCTGTAAGATCCTGCAGAAGGAAGAGGTCATTGGAGTGAATAGCAGGGTTGAGCTTGCCCTTGTGGACAGCCTCATGAGGAGACGGATCAATAATAGCCATATGCTGAACGGTGTAACACTCATCAATCCTGAGTCCATCTATATCGATGCGGGGGTTTCTATTGCCCAGGATGTGACCCTCTATCCAGGGACGACCCTTCAAGGGAATACCTCGATAGGAAAAGGGGGTGTGATATATCCGAATAGCAGGATCGTCGATAGTTATATAGGACATCATGTTGTCATTAAAGACTCCTGTGTGATTGAGGAGAGCCGGGTTAATGAGGGTTCGCAGGTGGGGCCATTTGCGCATTTGAGATCCGGGACAGTCCTTGAGAAGGATGCCAGAATCGGTAATTATGTGGAGCTTAAGAAGACGGTGATGGGAGAGGGGTCAAAGGCCAATCACCTCACCTATCTTGGGGATGCAGAGATAGGGAGCGGTGTGAATATCGGTGCGGGGACGATCACCTGTAATTTCGATGGAGAAAAGAAACACAAGACGATTATAGGCAATAATGTCTTTGTTGGCAGCGATGTCCAGTTTATCGCGCCTGTAAAGATCGGTGACGGGGCGTTTATAGGTGCCGGGTCTACTGTAACAAAGGATGTCCCTCCTGGCGCCCTTGCAATAAGCCGTCCTGAACAGAAGAATATGGAAGGGTGGGTGGAAAGAAAGAAAAAATCAAAATGACAATGTAAAAATCAAAGCTTAAAATATAAAAGGGGAATATATGTGCGGGATAATCGGTTATACAGGGAATCAGAATGCAGTTCCCATATTGATTGATGGGTTAAGGAGGCTTGAGTACAGGGGATACGACTCTGCCGGCATCGCCTTTATCCAGCATGACAAGATTAATGTAAAGAGATGTGTGGGGAAGCTCAGGAATCTTGAGATGGCACTCTTAGGAGAAAAGTTGTCCAGCGCCATTGGCATAGGCCATACCCGGTGGGCCACCCATGGCCGCCCTTCTGAAGAGAATGCGCACCCCCATCGGGTTGGAAACATTGTCGTGGTGCACAACGGTATCATCGAAAACTACTCACAACTGAAGAAGGAGCTTATCTCTGAAGGCCGCCACTTTGCCTCCGAGACAGATACCGAGGTCATTGCCCATCTGATAGACCGTCTCGTAAAGAGGGGACTGTCATTAGTGCAGGCGGTGCAGGGGGCCTTAAAGGAGGTCAAGGGGGCCTACGCGATTGCCGTCTTAAGGGAGGAAGAACCCGACATCCTTGTCGGCGCCCGGAATGGCTGTCCCCTGGTTGCCGGATTGTCTCAGGGAGGGTCGTTTATCGCCTCGGATATCCCTGCGATCCTGAGCTATACAAGGGATGTGGTTTTCCTGGAGGATGAAGAGATCATTGTCCTCTCTCCGGAGGGGATACAGATTACAGACATGGAAGGCAACCCTGTAGAGAAGGAACCGTCCAGGGTGATGTGGAATCCTGTTATGGCAGAGAAGGGAGGATACCGGCACTTTATGCTCAAAGAGATCTATGAGCAGCCGAGGGCCATTATGGATACGCTCCGGGGGAGGCTTTCCTATGATACAGGGAATGTGTATTTAGACGAGATAGGGCTGTCTGAAGAGGATATTAAGGGTTTCAGGAATATATTTATAAGTGCCTGTGGTACCTCATGGCATGCCGCCCTTGTAGGAAAGTTTATGATAGAGGAGATTACCAGGATACCTGTTGAAGTGGATGTGGCCTCTGAATTCAGATACCGGGATCCCCTGATCGATGAGAAGAGTCTCCTGATTGCCATTACCCAGTCAGGAGAAACGGCAGATACGCTTGCAGCGATGAGGGAGGCGAGAGGGAAAAAGGGGAAGGTCTTCACCATCTGTAATGTCGTTGGCAGCACGGCTGCAAGAGAATCGGATGGGATAATCTACACCCACGCCGGTCCTGAAATAGGTGTGGCCGCTACAAAGACCTTTACTTCACAGCTTGTGGCCCTGTACCTGCTTTCCATATATCTTGGCAGGATAAGGGGGGTCATATCTGAGGCAGACGGCAGGAGATACTTAGAGGTGCTTTCTCAACTCCCGAACTTAGTTGAGAAAGTACTGGAAAAGGGTGAGAGTATTGAGGAGATTGCGAGGATATATTTTCAATACAGGGATTTCCTGTTTTTAGGCAGGGGGCCAAACTATCCCATAGCCCTGGAAGGGGCCCTCAAGCTCAAGGAGATTTCTTATATCCACGCTGAAGGTTATCCGGCTGGAGAGATGAAACATGGGCCGATCGCGCTGATTGATGATAAGATGCCTACTGTAGCCCTGATTACGAAGAATAATGTCTATGACAAGGTCTTAAGCAATATTATGGAGGTAAAGGCACGCAGCGGCAAGGTGATCGCTATTGCAACCGAGGGGGATCAGGATATCGCCGGGAAGGCCGACCATGTATTCTATCTTCCTGAGTTTGACCACTTACTTACCCCTGTTCTCCTTGCGATACCTCTCCAGTTGTTAGCCTATCATGTCGCGGTTCTGAGGGGCTGTGATGTGGACCAGCCGAGAAATCTTGCTAAGAGTGTTACTGTCGAATAATGGGGGATATGGATCTTCTCAGCAATCTTAACCCGCCGCAACGCAAAGCCGTAGAACACACAGAGGGTCCCCTCCTTATCCTGGCGGGCGCCGGGAGTGGTAAGACCCGTGTGATTACCTATCGTATTGCCCATCTCATCCACAATAGAGGAATATCTCCAGCCCATATCCTTGCCGTTACCTTTACCAATAAGGCCGCGGAAGAGATGAAGGAACGCATTTTGAAATTGTTGAAGACACCCCCACCCTATCCCTCCCCCGCCTTTTCTGTCAAAGGGGGGGAGGGTAAGGGAGGGGGGGGCAAAGGTCATGTAAATAGCTTATGGGTCGGCACCTTCCATTCCATCTGCCTTCGTCTCTTGAGGAGATATGGCCAGGTGATAGGATACCGGAACGATTTTTCTGTCTATGATAAGTCTGACCAGTTGGGATTGGTCCGGGAGTGTGTCAAAGAGTTAAATATCAATGATGAACTATATCCGGTGAATTCCATCGCAAGACGGATCTCTTATCTGAAGGGGAGGTTGATAACGCCTCAGGAGTTTGCACAGAGGGCATACGATTTTGGCGCAGATGCCAGGGTGTTAGCGGCCTACAGGTTATACCAGGATAGACTCACAAAAAATAATGCCATGGACTTTGATGACCTTATCATGAGATGCGTAGAGCTTTTAAAAAAGGATTCAGAGATATTAAACAGATATCAGGAAATGTTTAAATATATCCTGGTCGATGAATATCAGGATACCAATCCATCCCAATACAGTTTAATCAGGCTCCTGTCAGACAGGCACAGGAATCTCTGTGTGGTGGGTGATGATGACCAGAGTATTTATCGCTTCAGGGGGGCAGAACTACAGAATATCCTGAGTTTTGAGAAGGATTACCCATCGGCCATGGTGATCAGGCTTGAACAGAACTACCGTTCTACAGCCTCCATCTTGAATGTCGCCGGTATGGTGATAGAAAAGAATATAGGCCGCAGAGAAAAGAGATTATGGACAGAGAGGCCTGATGGCGACCCTGTCGTCTATCATAGAACGGCTGATGAGAGGGAAGAGGCAAATTATGTGGTGAGATGCGTCAGGTCGATGATCAAAGAGGGAAGGAGACCGGATCATTTCGCGATCCTCTACAGGACAAATGCCCAGTCGAGGGTAATCGAAGAGGCGCTCCAGGAGTCAACGATTCCCTATGTTATCATTGGCGGGATCAGGTTTTATGAGAGGAGAGAGGTTAAAGACATCCTGGCGTATATCAAGGTCTCTATAAGTCCTGATGATGATAGGATGCTTCGAAGAATAATCAATGTTCCCCACCGGGGGATTGGGGCCATGACGTTGAAGGGTTTAGAGGATCAATCGGGGGGTCATGGAATTTCTTTGTATGAGGGGGCATTAGCGATGTCACCTGCAAATCCCCGCATTGGCGGATTTGTCGCCATCATTGAAAAACTGAAAATCCTGGTCAGGGAGCTTTCCCCTTCAGAATTTGTCAAAGGGATATTTGAAGTGACCGGATATATCGAAACCCTTAAAATGGAAGAGGGGGCTGAGGACCGTATAGATAATGTCATGGAACTCCTGGGGGCCATCAAGAGATATGAAGAGAGGAGGCCTGGAATGGGTATTGATGGATTCCTGGATGAGGTGAGCCTCCTGAGTGATATTGATGAGAGCGCAAATTCTGAGGGGCAAAATTCAAGGGTGGTTTCACTAATGACCCTCCATAGTGCCAAGGGGCTTGAGTTTCCGGTTGTTTTTATTACTGGGCTTGAGGAGGGGATACTTCCCCATGGCAGGGCCCTGGAGAGTGAAGAGGAGATCGAAGAAGAGCGCAGGTTATGCTATGTGGGGATAACAAGGGCAAGGGAAAGGTTATACCTCACCAGCGCAGGGATGAGAAATATCTTTGGCCAATCCCAGAGTAAGAGGGAGTCGAGATTCTTAAGGGAGATCAAAAAGGACCCCAAATTAATGATAGAAATTAGCAATCGGGAGATGTATAATAAAACACCTGACAATAAGAGGATAGTGGCGGGCAAAGATGCCTGGGGGTGGTTCGAAATTGCATACAATCGGCGTTGCCAGACATCTGATAGGAGCTATGTGACGGATAGAGGTGAGGATCGGCAGTTTAAGGCCGGGGACCGTGTGCGTCATCTGACATGGGGCCCTGGGATTGTTGAAAGCTCTGAAGGGCGGGGTGATCAGGAGAAGGTGGTGGTCAGGTTTAATTCCGCGGGTTCTAAGACACTTGCTGTAAAGTTTGCTAATCTGGAGATGCTGTGAAGATAACCAGGAAAGAGGTCGGGCATGTCTCAAAATTGGCCCGGCTTGCTTTGGAAGAAGAAGAGATAGAGCAATTCACCCGTCAACTGAGTGACATACTTACTTATGTTGAAAAATTAAATGAACTTGATACAAGGAACGTAGAACCGACTTCGCATGTTTTACCCGTGAAGAATGTCTTGCGGGAGGATGAGGTCAGTGGTTCTGTTGAAAGGGGAAAGGCGCTTATGAACGCGCCAGACAGGACAGAGGAGTTTTTCAGAGTCCCCAAGGTAATTGAGTAGGTAGGGGTGTAGGCTATAGGGGGTAGGGTGTAGTCGCAGGCTTTAGCCTGCGTTAGAAGTGAGAAGCAAGAGGATAGAAGTTAGAGGCTAACTGCTGATAACAGGAGGAGGATACTTTGCTGCGGGAAATGTTGAGATCAAAGATACACAGGGCCACTGTGACGGATGCAAACCTCTCATATGAAGGGAGCATTACCATTGATGAGGAGCTGATCGGGGCTGCGGGTATACTCCCTTACGAGCAGGTCATGATTTCAAATATGAATAATGGGGAGCGATTTGAGACCTATGTCATACCAGGGCCGAGGGGAAGTGGACAGGTCTGTTTCAATGGCCCCACGGCGAGAAAAGGTGTTGTGGGTGATAAGATCGTCATATTCTGTTATGAATTCTATAATGAAGAAGAGCTTAAGACTTTTAAGCCCAGGATAATTATAGTGGACGAGAAAAATAAGATCGTTAAGGTAGGTAGCAAGTAGGAGAAAAAAGCAATAACGGAATGGAAGATTTAAAACTCTGCCAACTGACAATACATGAGCTCCATGAGCTCCTTAGAAAAAAAGAGATCTCTTC
>JAHFEQ010000075.1 GCA_023248395.1 Nitrospirota bacterium | reverse complement strand
ACACCTTGACTTTTATATCTGATTTGTAGATTATGTTAGTCGATACGCCGGGATGGTGAAACTGGTAGACGCACGGGACTCAAAATCCCGCGGGGCCTGGCCCCATGGGGGTTCGACTCCCCCTCCCGGCACCAGGAATTGCACAATATGTCTACACTGAAAATTACCCCGCACTTTTCAGCATAAAATATAAAGGCCCACTCATCCATCTGTGGGCCTTTATATAATAAAAATATCTTCTTTGTTTACTTTGCTTCTGCTGGCTGTTCGGCAGGCGGGGTTGCTTCCCCTGTAGGAGGCGCTTCATCAACCGGAGGAGCCTGAGTCTCCGGCGCCGGAGCCCCTGCTGGTGGTGTTGCCGGCTTTTCCTTCTTTTGACACCCGGTAAGACCAATCGTTCCTGCTATAATCAAGGTTAACAACATGATTAAACCCTTTTTCATTTATTCACCTCCTTTCTTTATAACGCATGATAAACATTTCCTTTATTTGAAAGAGCTTTGTTTAAAGGACCTGGCTATATTCGTAGTGTCCGTGATTTAACCGTGGGTTGCTCCATGGGAGGACAAATGGCTTCATCTTTCTCGTTATACTCATAAAAAATTACGTAGGTATTAAACATTAAAGCATCCCCCTTGTCAAGTCAAATTTAGGTCTATACTCCGGCCGAGGCGTAAGAATATAAGCTTAAATCCTGTCACATCTTCTTTGAGACATCGCCGTACAGCCTCCATATATATCTGTCCTGAAAGGGCATATTCTCTGCTCTTATCCCGCATATCCGCCTCTGTGATTTTATCTGTCTTATAATCTACCACGTAGACACGATCACTATCCCTGTATATAAGATCAATCACCCCATCCATGATCTGTCCTTCCCACGGTATTGTAAATGGGACCTCCCTGCCGATAATCATTACCCTTCTTAATTCATCATAGGCAGCAGAGGTTGAAAAGGAGTCAAACATCTTTTCCAACTCCTCAATGATCGATGATATTTCACCTGTAAATTGGGGGGGCGTAAACTTCATGCAAACCTCTTCCACTGCATCTTTAAACATTACAGCATCATTTCCAAAATCCCACTGTTCAAGGATATAGTGTGCCAGAGTCCCGATGAGGATTGCACGTTCGCGCATCAGCATCTCCTCCCTGGTCGTCTCTGCCATCTCTGCGGCCAATTTGATTCCTTCCTCTTCCAGCTTAGATGGGGTCATGAATAGCTCTTTACTTTTTATAGCCTCATATCGATGATCTCTCGACCTCCATAAATCAACGAATCGCTCTATCTCCTCCCCCTCCATGGGAGAGGGATAGGGATAGGGTGGGGGTGACTTCTGACCTCTCTTTAAACTGTACTGCGGCACACAATCATCAGAGTCGATAATCGACTGTTTTATCCTCCCCTCTCCGATAACGATCTCGCCGACAGACCTGTCTCCGAGGGGGGCGCCGATGACATCCGTCAGCATTGACAGGAAGCTGCCCCGGTTCGTCCTTCCATATAAAGTACCGGACAGGACAAGGCATTCCCTTGCCCTGGTCATGGCAACATAGAGCAGCCTCTTCTGCTCCTCCTCGTCCCTTAATACACTCCTCTCGTGCAGCATCACAGCGGCATGGTTTCTAAGGTCCTCCACTCTAAATCCAATCTCATGACTTGACCAGTCATAGATCACACTGACCTGATCTTCACCCCCCTTCAGAGAGCTATGCATACCCGCCAACACCACAACAGGGAACTCCAGCCCCTTCGCCTTGTGGATACTCAATATACGTACGGCATCCACAGTCTCATCTGCCAGCAGGCTCTCCCCTTCCTCTTCTAAATCTCTTACCTTCACCTCTAACCATGTTGTAAGACCCTTCATGGTGAGATTGGACCTGTTGCTGAGGCCCTCGGCGATCTTTTGTATCTTCTGGAGATTGGCTATTGCCTGTTCTCCATGGAATGAAGATGCAGCAATCTCAAGCAGTGGCAGGGTCTCAAATATATGGCCTATCGCATCAGAGAGAGGCATGGTACCTATGTCCTTATTAAGTCTCCTTAATGAGCCATATAACTCGGGGAGGAAGCCGCTTAAGCCGTTCTCTAACTCCTCCTCTGATACACGATAGTCCAGCAGGGATAGCCTGTTCAGCTCATAGATCTCCCTGTCTGATAATCCACCCAGAGGTGAGCGAAGGACACCCACAAGGGCGAGACTGTCAAAGGGATTATCGATCACCTTGAGAAGATTTACAAAATCGATGATCTCCTGAGTGGCATAGAAATGCCTTTCTCCTTCGACGATATAAGGGATATCGTACCGTCTGAACACCTCAAGATACTCATAAACATCTGTGAGCTTCCTGAACAGGATAGCCACATGCCGCGGGGATACAATCGCCTTATTCCCTTTTGACTCCATGAGGGTCTCTCTCCCAAGCATCTCCTCTTTAAGCCATTTTCCGATGGCCTCTGCTTCAAGTCTTGTGGCCATGAAGGCATCGATATCTTCCCTTTCCCGGCCGTCCACGATCCGTAACTCCACCTTCTGGGCCGGCAGGGATGCCTTGCGGTCCGGATGCCCCATGAGTTCGACATATTCGGGTTGCAGCAGTTCCCGGTGTCTTATAATTTGCCCAAAAAGTTCATTCACGACCTCTATTATCCTGTTATGGCTTCTAAAACTGGTTGAAAGGCCTGCATGAAGTCCACCCTGGCCCGATAGTATCCTGTCTACTACACGGGAATAGGCCTCGATATCCGCCCTGCGAAAGGCATAGATCGATTGCTTTGGATCACCGACGATAAATATCTTTCCCCTATCAATCTGTATGTTGCGCCAGTCTGCCTCGTCTTGTCCCAAAACCTCTGAAAGATAGAGGACGATCTCATACTGGATGGGGTCTGTATCCTGAAATTCATCAACAAGTACTGCCTTAAACCGCCTCTTTAGTTCCTCCCTGACCCCTGGTCTTGTCTTAAGGAGGTCTCTGCAGAATGTGAGAAGGCCGTCAAAGGACACATTGCCGGAGAGGACAAACTTCCTCCTGCACTTGGCGGCAAAAGGGAGAAGGAGATTTAACAGGGTGTTAAGAGAAGGGCTGTCAACAGAAAAAAGCCTTTCAGCAACCCTGATAATCTGTTTGGCCTCCCTGTGATCCCTCTCGTCCCACCCTGCTGGAGGAGTACCGGACGGGATACCTTCAATGAGGATTGATGAGATATCCCTGTTCAAAAGAATCCCATCGAATATCTGATGTGCCTTAGATAAAAGTTGCTCGATCTTCCTCGACTTTGTGTATTTAGAGAGGAGGTCATGCGTCTTTACCTTTTGCCCCTCTAACCAGAGAGACAATTCATGACTCCTCTCAGACCTTGTTGTATTTTGCTGCAGAAGCTGAATGGATATGTTCTCCCTGCAGACCTCCCTGGCAAGGGACTTTAATGACTCAAGGCCTGTCTGATGGAGTAGAACCTTCCATGATTCCCGGTGCGGGGAGTCCGTAGATAACTCAATATCGAGCCATTCTTCCCACTCCTTCTCAAAATGTTCTTCAAATTCAGAGCCGTCATCTTCTTTAAATCTGGGATCAATTCCAGTCTCTATAGGATAGAGGCGGAGTATATACCCGGCAAAGCTGTGCATCGTGCCTATCTGAGCCTTTTCAAGATGACTGACCGCCTCGAAGGCCCTTTCTTTTATCTTGTCTCTGGTAAGCCTGTATCGATCCATGATATCTTTTAACATACGATCTTCATGGGAGGATGTCTCTTGCAGGGCAGAAGGAGAAATTAGGCCCTGCAGCCT
The DNA here is from genome assembly GCA_023248395.1 of Nitrospirota bacterium. Classification (GTDB taxonomy): domain Bacteria; phylum Nitrospirota; class 9FT-COMBO-42-15; order HDB-SIOI813; family HDB-SIOI813; genus JAHFEQ01. The sequence continues at coordinate 5,542 of JAHFEQ010000075.1, read as the reverse complement.
GTCCTTAAGACGCATTTTCATCTCATTGGCTGCCTTATTTGTAAAGGTGAGGGCAACGATGTCCGTAATTTTCAGAGGATTCGATTCACGCATCAGGAGATAGATGATGCGGTCTACCAGTAAGGTCGTCTTCCCGGTGCCAGCGCCGGCCGTCACTACGATATTCTTATCAAAGGTAGTGACCGCACGTACTCTATCTTCTATGTCAGGGAGATTATTCATAAAAATAAAAAATTAAAGATGATTTTTAATATGACTATGCCTTATAGCATAATAGGGTCTGACCCTCATATCCTTCTCCGCCCGCCAGCTTGACGGGAGATGATTCTTCCTGCAGATCGCAGAATAGTCACAGTAATCGCAGTAGCTCCCGGGGAGAATAAAAAACAACCCCTCCCTTATACCCTTCAGCAGCAGCGTCACTGTGGTCATTATCCTCTCACCCAAAGACGATTGCCAGCAGTCTCCTGGAAATTCAGAACTCATTCTGTTACCCTCTTCGATAGACCATTTCGGGGCGATAAAATAGAAGCTCGCCTGTTCCGGTTGAGGCTTCTCAATCCCGGCAGTATCTTTAAGATAGGGGATTGCCATCATAAGGTATAACGGGGGTTGAAGCCGCTTGCCCCTGACTGCTGAGAGGAGAAGATTTTTGTCCTCACTATTCATCTTTTTTCCAGACCGGAATTTATAGTCAATCACCCTGAATTGACCTGTGTCTGGTTTTATATCGATCCTGTCAAGGACTCCATGTACAAACAGGCCAGGCATCTCCTTCTTCTCACCCCCTCCCTCACCCTCACCCATCAAGGGAGGGGGATATAATAAATATCCTGTTGCATCCACCTCAAAGCTATGGGGTATGAAACCTGATGAGGTCATCTCATGCAGGTCATCCGTTATCAGGGATTGGAGGATCGCCAGTAGTAGATCCTGTAACACCTCCCATACCAGCGGGTATCCTATAGGATTGGTCTCTCTAAATTCTCTAAATACAACAGCGGCATCCTCCTCAAGATGCATGGAGATATCCCTATCCGCATGAATCATATCCACCCCTCTCACATAGAACCTCTTCAGTATCCTGTGACAGATACTCCCAATGTCCGCAGGAGGCAGCTCAAAGACCAGCTCAGGGTAAGTGAGTCTCTTAATACCAAGGACATGGCGGGCAAAGTAGGCGAAGGGACACTGGGCATACCTCTCAAGGGATGTAGGGGATGTTCCTCTCCGTATTAGATGACTCCAGTGGGCCTCTATCCCGCCGGTCCATCCATCGAACCTGGTCAGTCCGTGCCCCATCTCCTCGTGGAGTTGAACTGTTTTAAATCCATGCCGGCACAATGCGGAGTTCAGGTTAAACTTCAGGATGATCGGGTCCGGGTCTCTTCCTTCCAGGATAAACCTGATGGAGAGTTCCCCGGGGGTAAGGAGGGGATAGGCAAAAAAATCTGAGGATGAAAACTTATCAGACATCCGCCTCGGGACCCTCTCCTCCTTAACAGGATATCCCCTCTTCATCTCGGAGAGATACCATGAGGGGATTTTGATCTGGCCGGCATCATCGGTCCTCTGGTAGAAGATATAGATCCTCTCTCTCGCAGAACTGAGCAGAAGATGGCACAGGAGTTTCTCCTCTTCATATCCATAGAGTTTCTCCGTTATCTTGTAACCAAGCCCCCTCTCCAGCACCCCTCTCGCAGAGTCTCTCAGCAGGGGATCCTCCCTGATATTCCTTGGGAAGACCTTTTCATTCATCCCGAGGACAAACAGGACTTTAAAGGGGATACAGCGCGCGGCCATGACATCCAGTACCTGTACTCCATCTATCTTCCTGTCCCCGACAGGGACCTCCCTGCTCTCCAGCCTCCGTCCGAAGGTATCCATAAATTCTGCCAGGGTCACCTCATGGCTTAAGAGGTCAAAATCCTTCAGGGACAGGAGGGCCTCTTCAATAAACATCTCTGCATCAATATACTTTTGAATGAATATCCTGAATCTTTCCACATAATCGCTCCAGGAACTCACTTCCGGAAGATTACAAAAATCCTCTCTCATCGATTGGACAAACCTCTGAAGCCCCTCAAGCTGAGCCCCATCCACCACCTGACCTTCACCTTCTTCCTCGTCATCCTCCCGGAGGACAAAGCCTCCTTCAATATATTTATCCAGCCGGGCCCACTCGTTGATCCCCTTCGATATCCCGGCGGAGCGTGTGACGAAATCCCACAGGTCAGGCCTCGGCTCTGCATCGTCAGGGCAGAATAATGAGATCTTGCAATAATGTGAAGAGACAAGATCGATGATATCAGAACGTCTGTAATCTCCTGATGGGATGGAGATCAGGAGGTGGACCGCCTTGGTCATCTGATATCTGTTCACAGGCTCGCTAGCGCTGGATACAAAGGGTATCCTGTGTGTATCAAATATCCTCCGGATCAGGGGAATATAGTCATCCATCTCCCTTGCAACAACACCTATCTCTGAAAAGGAGTACCCTTCCCTGTCTGCCAAATGGAGTATCTCCTTTGCCGTTGTAAGGATCTCATCCTCTGTGCCCGAGGTACTGATGATCCTTGAGATGTGGCCAAAGGGGAAAAGGGGGCCACTGCCGGACCCTGTGACTATCGGTTCAGAAAGCCTGATGATCCTTCCCTGGGGGGGGACAATTCCCTGGATATACCCTTCAAAGAATCTCTTCGTAAAAGAGAATGCAGGCATTCCATCCACCAAAGGAAAATACAAGGTGGCAGGATAAAGCTGTACTACGGAGCGAAACAGGTCATACTGGACCTGGGTCAGGTCATAAAATCCATAGTAGAGGATCTCCCTGAAGGTATGCAGATATTTTGATGAAGGGACCAGTTCGGCAGCAAGGACTGGCAAATCGGAATAGTCTATGATGTCGACCTCTTTCTTCCGTAAGAGGAACTCCTTATAAAACAGCATTAAAGGAAATAACCTCTCTATATCCTCTGAGCTGAAAATCCCCTCCTGGATCGCCTCTGTCACGTTATCAGGCTCTACCCGTGCATCCCTCAAATCCTGCAAGGTCGCCCACAGAGTGGCACAACCATCGGGGGTTTCGCTAAAATGACGGAACACCTCAATCCCGGTGGCATCTGTCCTTAGGAGATAACGTATAAATTCTGCGAAGAAGAAGTCATCCCCGATTAAACGTCTTACGAGTCCATACCTCTCTTTATAGAGCCTTAATGCAAGGCCATGGAATGTGAGAAAATGGACACCCATCAGGTTCATATCACGTTCTTTCATGAGGAGTAACTTGATCCGAGACCGGATCCGGTCTGAAGGTACGATAATAGCGATGGGTGTAAGAGGGTCAGAGGCCTTAAGGGTTAATAGATGCTCACAGAGGGCCTCTTCTAAATCAGGATGAAAATTGCCGAGGTATACATTGAGCATCAACCCCTCAGTTTCTTTGTTACCTCAACTAATCTGTGGGTCATATGCCTTGCGACGATAAGATCCGTATCATTCGGCTCTCCGCTCGAGAGGGCGCCGTAATAAGAACCTGACTTATAGAGCTCTTTGACGTTACCCGGAATCCCAACAATAAGCAGTCCATGGGCAAGGAAGGTCGGATACATGGAAAGGAGTGTTGCCTCCTGACCTCCATGCACCATCTCGGCAGAGGAGAAGGCAGCCACGGCCTTACCGATCAATGTCCCTTCCATCCAGAGTTTACCTGTCTGGTCCCAGAAGTTTCGCATCGGGGCGGCCATATTTCCAAAACGTGTCGGCGTCCCGACAATCACTCCGTCCATCCAGATAAGGTCATCAACCATCGCATCAGGGATATCAGACATCTGGCTGTAGATCACCTTCCACTCCGGGGTATTCTCGATCACAGAGAGTGGCGCAAGCTCTGCCGCCTTTCTTAAGCGAACCTCTGCCCCGGCATTCTCCGCATCTTTCGCAATCGACCTCGCCATCTTGAGCATATGCCCTGTCTTGCTGTAGAAAAGGACTAAAATCTTTGGAGTACCCATAGTGCACCTCCTTTGGTTTAGTAACCCTAAGAAAGGCTAACATACTCTCTATCCCTATTCATTGATCGTCTCAATGGTCTGAAAGGGGAGGGAGATCCTCTCGACCCCTGTCCTCTTCCCTTGCCAGTAAAGACCGGTTGGGATGTTATTGCCTTCCTTTGACATATCCTATCTCTTTGATGCCTCCAATACAGTTATACCAACCAGTTCATCACCTTTGTATCGAAGCAGCATACCGCTTTCAAGCATTTCTGAATCAGTTGCCCTCTGCGGCCTCTTAAAGCTGATGTAAAGAACATCCGCCTCTTTGTCATAATCAATCCACATCCGGGTCTCCGGCAATTTAATCAGGTGAGAAACGATCGCCTGAACCTCCTCGAGCGTTTTGTCTATGCCTGTCGTTGCCATACAATCACCTCTCTTTCAAGCTTTATCTTGCTTGTAAAATATGCAGTTATTACAAAACCATCACTCTCGCCGAGTTCTTTGTAAACCACAGCGAGAAATTTATCTCCTTCTTTCTTTTTTAACGCAATTAATGCCCCTTCATAACCCTTTATAACATAATCCGGGGCTTCAATGATACCAAGTACTTCATCATAGTAGCCTGCCAGGTCATCATGGTTCTCAATGATGTGAACCCATCGTTCATCCGTTAGTCTGACTGGTATTCTGTTGATCGATCTTATTATATCCATAGCCGTCTTATTCAATAGCCTCAAGATCCTTCTTTAACTGATCCGGTGTAACCTTTCTTCTTTTATGCCTGAGAATCCTGCCCCACAGCATCTCTGGACTGAAAATTCCCAGGTCCGTAGCATACTTGATAATTGCCGCCCTTACTGCCTCATCTTTACTTGGGAAAAGTCCTACTTTAACCATCTTTTCTAATACATCTTCTTCTGCCTTTTCTAATTTAATAGCCGTGCCAGCTTTCATACTGATTACCTCCCCTAAAGTCTGTGTTATTATATATCAAAATACCCGCTTTTCCTATAACTATAATACCCCTCTTCTGAGAAAAGGGAAAAAGGGGACAGGCTACCTTAACTATCAATCTGCCCTTTCTTTGTTTCCACCTGGACCTCATCTCATCAATCAAATCAATAAATGCCCCATAATCTTCATGCTGATGAAATACTTCTTGCCTGCCTTTGCCACGATTATTACATGATATATGAAGCCATCCACTAATCTTCTTTAGGCTCTTGGCACTGTTTAACCCCCTTTAAAGTAGCCTGTCTTCTTTTTCCCCTTTAATAGATCCTATAGATGATATGGTATTGGGATTGGCGGTGACTGCTAACTGCAATTTCATAGTTACATACAATACGAGAGACTTCCAAAACGTCAAATCTTTTGGTTTAAGGGTAGTAACACCACAAGAATTATTGAAATTAATAGGAGAGTTACTAAGGCGGTTATAAGTATGATTACATTTCATATGCATATTGAACAGTTGGAGCAAGGAATAAATTCCGTACGAGGTTTGGAAGTTTCTGGAGCGACCTCAAGAAACTTATAACCTT
>JAHFEQ010000115.1 GCA_023248395.1 Nitrospirota bacterium | reverse complement strand
TGGGTGCAAGGCTGGCAGGAAAGGTCTCAGGGGTTGGAGTTGATTATACGGGTGAGTTTGCCTATCAGCTCGGAGATAATGGGAGTGGTTTTGTAGCTGGCGCAGGCAGCCCTGCAACTACGAGTGCCAAGGTAGATATCTCAGCCTATGCCCTTGCCGTAGAGGCAGGCTACATGTTCACTAATACGGCATGGAGTCCGAGGGTGGGAGTCGAGTATGACCATGCGACCGGCAGCGATTCTGGCGGCAAGGACAAAACCTTTGACAACCTCTACCCGACGAATCATGCGCTTTATGGTTATATAGACTATCAGGGGTGGATGAATATGAGCGATATTGCCGTTAAGGTGAGTGCCAAACCGGCTGACAGGGACTGGCTCTATCTGGCCTATCATATGTTTTCTTTGGCAGAGCAGAGGGATAATTGGTATCAGGCCAATGGGGCAACGAAGTTGAGCGGGAATATCGGGGAAGATGCTGTAGGCAATGAAATAGACCTCCTTGCTCGGCATACCTTTAACCAGAACCTGAAGGTTGAGGCCGGCCTTTCTGAGTTCTTTGCCGGAGATTTTATTAAGAACCATGCCAGCACCTCAGATGATGAAGACTCTACCTGGGCCTATCTCATGGGGACTGTGAGCTTCTAATAAAAAGGAAAAGGGGATTACCCCCTTTTCCCTTTCCCGCCAGGCAGATGGGATTAAAATTGCTGGGCAATAGGTGTCGGTGGTGCAATTGGGGTTGATTTCAAATGTCATTAAAGGAACTTACAAAATTAACAGTATCAGACTTATTTGAGGGATTCAGCAGGGATTTTTGGAATTACTGGAATGAATATGATGATACAGTAAAGGTGTTTAAAGACAAGCTGACAGAGGAGGTTTTGGAAACGGAGCGAGGGGGTTTGGTTGGTTATGGTCCTTATAAACGGGTATCCGGGCATACTGACTCAGGCATAGTAAGGAGTCTCGATGCGGATATCGCCATATACCATGAGCGCAGGCTTGAGCATGGATACTTATATCTATTTCTGGATGGAATAGTATTAAGGATTAGGACAGGGTTTGGGACGAGGAAGAGGGTTGTGCTTGTTGCCTATGGGATCAGGTTTGATAGGAGGGGGGAGCTGATTGATTTTAGGATAACCCATTGTGAGGGTGAGGGGGAATGGCAGAGTTTTATTAATGACTTACATAGGCGTGGACTTACAGGAAATGGGTTAGGATTAATCATAATAGATGGGAATGGTGGGCTGATCAATGCAGTTGACAGGATTTATCCCTGTGTAGAGCGCCAGAAGTGTTGGGCACATAAACTAAAGGGGGTGGCGAACTATATCGGGGAAAAGGATCGGACCAAGTGTATGAAAGAGGTAAGGACTATTTATGGGGCTTCAAATAGGGAAGAGGCGGTAGAGACATACAATAAATGGGCTGAGAAGTGGGGGACAATATATCCTGAGACGGTACGAAGCATTGAGCAGGATCTGGATGAGCTGCTGAGCTTCTACAATTGTCCTCAGGAGATAAGGGATAAACTCAGGACGACAAGCGAGATAGAAAGTACCTTCAGGGAGGTCAGGAGAAGGACAGGGCCAATGAGCTGTTTTAATAACACCCAGAGTATTGAGAGGATTGTATATGCTGTAATAAGTGATCTTAGAACAGACAATTACTGAATGGTAACTTTTTAAGTCACTATCCGGTAACTTCCTGCTCTATAAAGAGATACATTAATGGGGTACTCTTTTATTTTTCCCTTAAGTTTTGCCAGGTTATAAAGTCGAAATTTAAAATGGATCTTCTGGTATCTCTTTTGAATAAGTAATAACTATCTCAACGAAATATTTGGAGGAGAAGGATGAATGGAATATTAGGATAGATTTCTGATGCTAAAAGAGATTGATAAAAGAACCGGGACTCTACTCTATGGATGGCTTTTATTATCTGTCCTGTCTCTCGTATTTGCAGGGATATTTGCATTCTTAATTGCAATGTCAAGGACCCCTCTGATTCAGGATTTTTTCTGGATAAAAGATTTTTTCCATAAAGGCCTTGTGGGCCATGTGACCCTCGCCTTTGTTGTCTGGTTCCTCTCTTTTATGGGTGTACTCTGGACAGTCTCTGCAGGAATAGTCACAGATGGAGATTCAAGATTCAGGTTTGGATGGATTGGTCTTTATAGCTCATCTATAGGGACCATTTTGATAATAATCTCTACCCTCTCTGGATTGGGCTCTCCAACACTGGCAAATTATATCCCTGTTCTGACCCATCCTCTGTTTTATTCAGGACTCCTTTTCTTTGCCGCAGGTATATTCCTGCTTCTGCTTGATATCCTGCCTGCGGTTTTTAAATCTTTGAGAGAACACAGTACAAATCTTCTTACCTATGGCATGGGCATAGCCGGATTATTGGTCTTAATCGCTTTTACATGTTTTGGACTTGCCTGGTATTTTCTCCCTTCATCTTCAGCAGAGGGTTTTAATTTCGAACTCCTCTTCTGGGGTGGCGGGCATATACTTCAATTTGCAAACACCATCTCTATGATAGTTGTATGGATATTCCTGCTCAACTTAACTCTTAAGGTCTATCCTCTCAGGGAAAATCTTTTAAAGGTTGTTTTGGGGGCCTATCTGCTGTTTGCCCTTCCTGCGCCCCTCTATTATTTTATCTTTGAAATCCAAAGTCCGGCATATAAAGATAGCTTTACACAACTTATGGAATTTGGTATTGGCCCGCCAACAGGGATACTTATTATATCTATTATAGTGGCCATCATGGGACAGCGGATTCAGAGAGGAAAACTTCCCTGGGGGGACCCCATGTTTTCTTCACTGGCCTTGTCTGTCTTAGTCTTTACACTGGGCGGGGTTATCTCCATGACCCTAAGGGGTAGTAATGTGAAGATACCGGCACACTATCATAGTGTCATAGGCGCAGTCACCCTTGCCTTTATGGGTCTTACTTACCATCTATTGTCTTTGGTAAACAGAGAGGTTTATCTGCAGAGGATTGGCAGGATTCAACCCTATTTATATGGCCTTGGTGTATTAATCTTTTCTCTGGGATTATTCTGGGCTGGTTCACATGGGGTACCAAGAAAGACTGCCGGGGTTGCACAGAATCTTGATTCCTACGGAAAGCTTGCAGGAATGGGTCTTATGGGTCTCGGAGGGATTATCGCAATACTGGGAGGTGCAACCTTTGTAATCAATGCCATTTTCTCACTGTTAAAGCGCAAAAAGATAGAAATTAC
>JAHFEQ010000114.1 GCA_023248395.1 Nitrospirota bacterium | reverse complement strand
TGAGGACAACGACCGGGCTATCATAACTGTTACGGATACCGGGATAGGCATCCCTGCAGAAGAGATCCCAAAGATATTTGACAGATTCTACAGGGTCGACACAAGCCGTGGACAGTCTCCGGGCAGCGGCCTCGGGCTCTCTATTGTAAAGGCCATTATAGAAGCCCACGGTGGAAAGATCGATGTAGACAGCGCTGTAGGAAAAGGGAGCACCTTCCGGGTATCCTTACCGAAGTAAAACATCTCTATTCTTCGTCTAATCTTCTTCTAATCTCTAACCCGTATAATCCACTCATGAATTTGAAACAAATAAGTACAGACCCTTTTAATAGTTCTTTAATCTCAAATCCATATAATGGGTCTTACAAGATTAGAAAAAGAGTTGATAACAGCAAATAATCATTAAATAAAAGGAGGTGACAAGATGAAGGCTTTCAATAAATTCTCTAACTTAGCAGAGGTAGTCATAATCCTCGTACCGGCAATAGCCGTTACAGTGGCTATAGCCCTCTTATAACCGATAAAATACCTGGGGCGGCGGGATACAAAATATAGAAATAGGGACAGTGACCATGGAAAATAGTCGCTGTCCCTATTTGTTTATAGAGAAAGGGCGGGGCCGGGTCTTAAAACCTTAAAACAGGTACATCAGGCGGCTTTCTTAACCGCCTTTTCTGCTGGACCCTCAATCTCAATAGTAATCTTCTTAGGGGCTATCGCCTCTGCACATGGCATTGTGAGGTCGAGGATCCCCTCATGGTATTTGGCGTGTACTTTTGTAGCGTCTACGCCCTCGGGTAGGATAATAGAGCGCATAAAAGATCCGTACGAACGTTCCATCATTGTGAAGTCTTCCTCCTTAACATCCTTTTCTGTTTTGCGCTCTCCTTTAATTGTGAGCTGATTGCCCACGATGGAGACATCGACATCCTTGGGGTCGATACCCGGGAGCTCAGCCCTCACCACAAACTTTCCTTCTTTGTAAAAGGATTCCAAAGCTGGAAATACCCTTTCCCTCATCAGGCTTGGCATCCACCCGCCGCCAAATTCAAAGAATCTGTTAAAGATATCATCGATATCGTGACGGAGTGTGGATAACTCGCCGAAGGGGCTCCATTTAGTAAGTGGTTTCATGACCTGTCACCTCCCCTCTTCATAATTTTTGACCCTGCCGCCCTTATCAGATCAACGACAAAGGGAAACATCCCCTCTGGGGGTATTTAAAATTTAGCACTCCCAGATAGGCAAGTCAAATTTTTCTTTACATGAAAAAGTCCTTTGCGCTATTTTTACCGGCCATAATCCCATAAGTGTATGAGTAACCAGGAACCCTAAAAGGAGAAAGGAATAATCTATGAGACGTATAGCCATATTTTCTTTTGTTTTAGCCATCTTTTTGACCTGCAATTTTCTTGAAACTGCCTGGGGACATCTTACACCAGTAAGCCGGTCTTTGGGGACGGGAAATACCGTAGGCACAAATGATATCTTGAATTTTAACGGGGCAGTTGGCCTTCCCAGCATCTACAAAATGGACCTGGACTACCCTCAGCAGGCTGCTATCGGGATTGCCCTCCATCCCAACAAGGTATTCCTGGTCGATTTTGATGTGAAGTGGGTCGACTGGTCCAGCACCCATGACAAGGTGGATTTCAAGGGGCCTGCCAATTCCTTTGATATTACAGGCGATGGAATTGGTGATGTAGATTCAACCAAGCTCCACTTCGGCTGGGAAGACCAGTACGTCTATGCCTTAGGGGCTCAGTACAGCATGACAGACCGGCTTAATCTGCGTGCAGGAGTCAACTACGCCAAGTCCCCAATCAACGAGGCAGATATATTTAACAATCTGATATTCCCCGCACTGGTAGAAACCCATGTAACGCTCGGATTTGATTATCAGTTAGGCGACCATTGGGGAATGGCCTTGCCTATATGAAGGCCTTTAAGAAGACCATTAAAGGGAGTGGCGATGTGCCGGGAGGGTTTGATTTTATGACACCATTCGAAACGGATTCGGGCGCAAAAATCTCCTTAGAGGAAAACTCAGCAGGGCTGTTGTTGTCCTACAAGTTCTAATAAATGTCATTCTGAAGATTTGTCTGGGGACACCATACTTAATTCCGAAATAATTAAGTATGGTGTCCCCATCCCATGACCCCGTCATGTCAGATTCTTCGCTTCGCTCAGAATGACGCGCTGTGCAACTTGCGAGCCACTACAACCCGGAAGGCCATCGGCAGGGCAATCTTGTCTCCTCTCCTGTATTGATTCACAGCACGTTTGATCTCAGCCTCAACCTCACCCCTCTGTCCCTGAGAAAGTCTGGCAAAGAGTGGCTGGAGGGGGGCTGCCAACTCCTTAATGTTCGCAAGGTATTCATCTGCTGAGTCAAAGAGAGACTCACCTGCCACCTCTTCATCAGTTACACCATGAAGCCCTGTCTTTTCTGCGATCCCCATGAGATCTCCTGGCTTTGAAAGCCGGAAGATGCCTGGTTGATTCGGGTCTGGGGTCGGAATCTCAATAAATCTTCTGATGACCTCCATCGGTATTCTCATAAAGGGGTTCTTGTCCGCTGTTGACCAGACGGCTGATGCAAGATACCCTCCGGATTTTAAAACCCGTGAGATATCCGTCACAGCCAATGGAATATCCGGGAGAAACATGAGGCAGAAGCGAGTGATAACAGCATCAAATGATGCCGGATCAAATGGAAGTGTCGTGATATCCTCTGCCTGAAACAGGATGTTTGTGAGACCAAGATCATCGGCCTTGCGCCGGGCAACGGCCAGCATCCCCTCTGACAGATCAAGGGCTACAACAGACCCCTGACTACCCACCGCCTGGGCTGCAAGGATAGCAGGATAGCCAGTGCCGCAGCCCAAATCCAGCACACGATAGCCCGCCCGCAGTCTCGCATCACCCACCAGCCGGTAATTGATAAAGGAGAGGTTCTGATCAAGATACTGGTCCCACTTCTCCCATGCCGGGGCCACACGGTTCCAATCCTGCCGTTGCATCTCAATGTATTGTTTTGGATCTAATGGTGACATATTGATTCCTCCTCAATTTCATCTGATCCCAGAGATTTTTTTCCTGTCTCCTTTTCCTTTTTTCCACTTTCATCTCCCCTCTGGGGAGAGGATTAAGGTGAGGAGTTTTCAGTTTTCCTTTGCAAAGAAGACGTCGTTAGGGCTTATGGAAGTTACCGTTGATGTATTGCGGTAGTCGGTCCAGATGACGTATGCCTTGCCATCGGATACAG
>JAHFEQ010000113.1 GCA_023248395.1 Nitrospirota bacterium | reverse complement strand
ATTACAGAGATACGGCACCTGGAGAGGCAACGCACCATTACCATTCAGGTTACCCCCCCGATGGATTTTCCCCTTCAGAAAGCGATGGAGATTATCGGGGAAAAGATCATGCCAGTACTCAAAGATCAGGGGATGCTGAACGGTGTGGATGTCAGGTTGAGCGGTACGGCAGACAAACTTACAGAAATGAGAAAGGTGATGCTATGGAACCTCCTGCTGGCACTGATCATTACCTATCTCCTGATGTCAGCCCTTTTTGAAAACTTCATCTACCCCTTTATTGTCATGTTCACTGTCCCTCTGGCTGCGGCCGGAGGTTTCATCGGACTTAAGCTGGTCAATATTTTTATCACGATCCAACCCTTTGACGTCCTCACCATGCTCGGATTTGTCATCCTCATCGGGGTGGTTGTCAATAATGCCATACTGATTGTCCATCAGTCCCTGAATAATATAAGATATCATGGCATGGACTATAAGGAGGCGGTGCTGGAGTCTACGAAGACGAGGCTCAGACCGATCTACATGACGGCAACAACCAGCGTCTTTGGGATGCTCCCTCTTGTAGTCGCCCCTGGCCCAGGGTCTGAGCTCTACAGGGGGCTGGGGAGCGTTGTCCTCGGAGGACTCTCCCTCTCCACAGTATTTACGGTCTTTGTCATCCCGCCGTTATTGATGTTCTTTATAGGGATGGAGAAGGGTTCGCATGACCCTGAGGCTCACAAAGGTGGATGAAAATCATACCGCACATAGACTTTTTCTACCACATCACAGGACGGCCTGCTGCTGAGATGCTATGTCAGGGGACAGCCTGCTTTGCTGCACGGCACCTTAATCCGGGTCGCTGGAGGGACGCTTCTTCTCAGGACGCAAGGGTTTATCACATTGGGAGATGTTATAACGGCCCATCCTCGGGCATGGAGGATACGCGTCCGCGAGTGGAGGTTCATAGCCAGGAGGCCATTGTATTAGCGAATATTGCCAAAGGTGGAGCAAGGACACTGGATGCCTACAGGTTTAAAACCGTTATATTGCCTGATCTCAGGCATGGGATATGGCCCTCAGAAAGACAATTGAATCTTTGCACAAATTGAAGCGTCAATCAAGATTTTTATTGGCAAGCCTTTTGTGAATCGGAACTTGAACTCCAGTTTAGATGAAATTATGTCGATAAATATGTTATCAATATTGACTGGTCTATTGGTAAATTAGCGGAGGGGGTCATGAAACTATTTATTGCAACTCTAAGTTTAGCCGTGCTTTGTATGGCAGGAGATTTATCTGCTGGCAGACGTTCCCCGACCTTCAATGAGCAACAGAATTTTTCGCCTATTCTCAAGATGTGGATGGCTAAGAATTGGCAGAATAAGATGAAGTATAATGGCGGTTACGTAAGCCAGAGGATAGTTAAAATTGATCTTTGTTGTATAGATGCCTTTGACGAACGCGAGCTATACATTGTGGATATTGCTTTTCACGCGAAGTGGCTTGAGGGAGGAAGAGTAATAGACGAGGCTGATATGGTACAACGATTGCTGTTTCGCATTGTTAATGGCAAAATTAAAGATTGGGACCCCATGCCGGCTTATCAGGCAGATGCGGATATAAAAGAGGTATCCTGATAAAGCCGGGAAAAGTCAAAGGGGAGCCAGAAATATCTTCAGTTCCCTGATGTTTTCCCGCAGTCCTTCTTCTTAGTTCCTTCCTAACTCTAACTCTGACATTTTTAAATTGACAAGGATGGGATATAAAGGTTAATTTATAGCAGTTTTGGGGTATATCAGAGTTGACTATGGGACTTCTTAACGGCAAAAAGGGTATCATATTCGGTGTTGCGAATGAGCGCAGCATAGCATGGGCTATCGCGGAGGCCCTTTATAAAGAAGGGGCGGAGCTTGCCTTTACCTATGCTGGTGAGATACTGGAGAAGCGCGTCAGACCTCTGGCCGAGGGGATAGGTTCTAAAATTATAGAGCGCTGTGATGTAACAAGAGATGAAGAGATAGAGACCCTGTTCAATAAAGTCAGGGATACGTTTGGGACACTCGATGTACTCGTTCATTCTATAGCCTTTGCAAATAAGGATGAGCTGCAAGGTGAGTATCTGAACACCTCAAGAGAAGGGTTTCGTATTGCGATGGATATCAGCGCCTATTCACTGGTTGCTGTTACGAGATATGCGACACCCTTAATGGCAGGCCAGGGAGGGAGCATAATCACCTTGACATATTATGGGGCAGAGAAGGTGGTTTCAAACTATAATGTCATGGGTGTGGCAAAGGCTGCCCTTGAGGCGAGCGTGCGATACCTTGCTGCAGATCTGGGTCCAAAGGGTATTAGGGTGAATGCGATATCTCCTGGCCCCATAAAGACCCTTGCTGCCGCTGGCATCAGCGGCTTTCGGGACATGCTCCACCATGCTGCCGAAAAGGCTCCGCTTAAGAGAAATATTCTGGCGGAGGAGGTAGGGAAGACAGCCCTTTATCTGTGTAGTGACCTTGCCAGTGGGGTGACAGGGGAGGTCATTTATGTGGATGGGGGGTATAACATTATGGGGATGTGAGTATCTTTACTTCTCTCGTTTCGGTCTCTTTCCTTGACCCTATTGAGTTAGCGCAATAGGTACACATATAGTCAAAGAGTTTACCATCCGGAAGGATTAATAGAAGCCTCTCCCTTACCGGGACTGCCTCCTTACATCGCGGACAGAAGAGAAGAGATGCCCTGAATTGTTCGAATTCCTTCATCTGAAAATACCCCTATAAAGACAGCATACGTTCCAACGCTATTTTTGCCCAGCGTTTCTCCTCCTTCGGTACAATGATCTGATTGACCACCCGCCCCTCAGCCAGATTTTCTAATACCCAGCATAGATGCTGAGGATCGATCCTGTACATGGTAGAGCAGAGGCATACCGTAGGAGAGAGGAAGAATATCGTTTTATCAGGCTGCTCTTTTTTGAGACGGTTTACGAGGTTTATCTCAGTGCCAATAGCCCACACGGTACCCGATGGCGCTTTCCTCACTGTATTGATAATATACTCAGTAGAACCACAGAGGTCGGATAATGAGACGACCTCTCTACGGCACTCAGGGTGAACGATCACATGGATACCTGGATATTTTTCCCTAAAGTATTCAACATGTTTGGGTAAAAACAGCATATGGACGCTACAGAAGCCATTCCATAGGATAATTTTCGCCCTCTTGATCGCCTCCTCACGATTCCCCCCCATGGGCTCGTCTCTGTGCCAGACGATGATCTCGTCCTCAGGGATACCTATTTTAAAGGCGCTGTTC
>JAHFEQ010000112.1 GCA_023248395.1 Nitrospirota bacterium | reverse complement strand
AGGAGTCCTCCCCACTGCCTGCCTGGTATCCAGCCCCCCAGGTCGCCGGTAATTCTCAGGATCAAGGTGATGTGCAGCAGGATAAGGTGGATGTAAAACCTTGGATGAAAGGAGATAGAGACACCCAATACCGCAGGAAATATGATGGGTGCATGACCAAAGATCATGACAAAGACAAAACCGAGGAAGATGGCATGGAGTGTTACATCGTAATAAGGCCCTGCCACAACCCTACCATGGAGCAGTGCCATCAGTCCGCTAAACAATAGCCAGATATAGCCGGAGAGCAGACAGAGGGCAATAAACCTCGATAGTCCAGTCTGTCGCACCGTGCGCCCGGCAATATCGTATCTGAATAACCAGAGTGCCAGAATGATCATCCCAACCCCGGCAAGACGCATCCCAATATCATAGGCAACCCTTGTGAATACAATCCCGGACAGAAAGATTAGAATGGTTATCAGAAAGTAGATCCGGCTTATCCCTGAAGGTTGAAGCATCCGGGTCAACTCAAGGCGTTCTCCTGCAATGGTTAACACGAGAAATCCGACCCACCATAGGACAACCTGATAGATTGGTAATCCTAAGAGCCAAAGGATGTTTCCTGTAAACCAGGAGAAGGCCCCAACCCCCATAATGATCGTGTGGAATGCGGGTTGAATCCGAAAGATGGCAAAAAAGACAAACACAAGGCCAAGGCTTCCCAAGGTTATCAAAAGAGGACCGGAAATGGTCTCAAGACGTGTGATCAATATGAGAGCCCCGATCCCGGTCAGAAGGGGTGTGAGATAAGTCCAGCTACGACCCAATGCGACTGCCCTCTCCAGGCCAATAAGGGTGCCGAGGAAACCTGAGACCATCAAAGGACCATGAAGAATCGACAGGTCGAAGAAGATCGGAGGCATCCCCCAGCCCAGGCGCATCAGACCAGTCACAAGGGCAATAAGGAGCGAGATCATCGCCATGAACATGAGCGGGATATTTTTGAGAATCTTGTTCATAGGGTATAAGCCAACCGGTTCTATGTAGCGCCAAACCTTACTACAGCTTAGCCTCCAGATATTCCTTCAACGCAACTGCATTGTTATATCTTACATCCCTGGCACTAAATAGAAATGTAACATTACCATGTACAGCGGCATCCAGGATGGGCTGCTCTGATTCTGCAAAATCTTTCGCATTTTTTAGTGCCAGCCATTTATTCGATATTCTTCTTTATCTCCCTCCAGTCTATTACAATTGTCATCTCTTTTAACCGCCGCTTATATTCAGACTCCTCCTTTTTTTCCACCAACAGTAATGTCCTGATCTGATCTTTTTGAAATATCGCTGTCTCCTCACCTGAGGTGACAACAACCCCCTTTATATTGCTCCGCCTTTCGGTTATAAGCTTATTGATAAGCCCTGTGCTATCATTCCAGATCAGGAGAGGAGAGACCGGAAACTTGTTTTTATTAAGCCATGACTTTATTTCCGACAAATGAGACGAATCTCCATGATACAGGTATACAATATTGAAACGCTGAGAGATGTCTGACAGTATATCCATTGAATGTTCCAGAGGATGCCTCTCTGCATCTTTCTTTAGCCTCCCTATGAAAGGGAATCTAATCTCTTTTGACCTTTCCCGGAGGGCATCAACACTGACTAAAAGGAGCTTCTTTGAACTATCCCACACCCCTATCAACATCTCTTCCTCTTGTGACGTATAAGCTGACGCTGATAGAAGCCTTACCTTTATCTTGTGGATCCCTTTGCTAAGGGGGGTGTATCGTATGGCACCAATCCCATCGCCTCCTGTAAGGGCAAGGCCGAGGTATCTGTCATCTTCAAAGAACTCAAGACGTTCACCGCTGACAGGACGTTCTAAAATCTGAAACTTTTTTGTGATCACCTTTGCCTGCGGCCAGACCACGATTCCTGGTGATGTGATGGTATCATAGGGAACTATCACGGCGGTGATTTTACTCTCAGCATAGACAGGTCTAACCTCTTTAACAGTAATCGAAACCATACAGGTAATCAATATCGCTAATAATATAACCTCTATTCTCTCTGCCACCTCTGACCTCCAATCCGGGACCTGTTATTGCGAGGCTGCCGTAGGCAACCGAAGCAATCAGGAAGTAGTTGCCCAATTTATTGGGCTGCACCGTTCATGCCCGATAAATCGGACAACTACGCATTTCGGATTGCTTCGACTGACTCCGTCAGTCTCGCAATAACCCTTGCTAACGGCTACTTGCTCCCTCGCTTACCTCTCTCAACTTCATCAATCGCCTCTTCCAGTATAATAAGCGCCGTGCCTGCATCCTCTTGTGATAATATTAACGGCGGCATAAGCCGAATCACGCTCTGACCACAGCCAAGGAGGAGTAACCCTCTTCTGAAACATCCGTCGATGATAGCATTTCTCTCCTTTACTGCCTTCTCTTTCTTCTCCCCTCCCCGGACAAACTCTATCCCTATCATAAGACCTCTTCCCCGGACATCCCCGATCAGGGGATGGCAGTTCTTCATCTCTTTCAATCTTGACAGGATATAGGCACCAACATCAGCCGCATTCTCAACCAGACCATTCTCAAGAAGCTCTATGGTACCGAGGGCTGCCTCGCAGGCAACCGGATTCCCCCCAAACGTATTTGCGTGAGAACCCCTCACCCATGTCATGACAGAGGAAGAGGCGACCATGGCGCCGAGGGGCAAACCCGAGGCTATACCCTTTGCAATCGTCATGATGTCCGGGACGATATTGTCATATTCACAGGCAAACATCTTTCCGGTCCTCCCCATACCCGACTGAATTTCATCCACAACGAGGAGCATACCAAACTCCTTTGCCAATTCCGCTATCCTCTTTAAATAACCATCCGGTGGGATGACATACCCCCCTTCTCCCTGGATAGACTCGATGAATATCGCTGCAACCTCCTCCGGTGGAAGAGTTGTCCTGAAAAGCTCTTCCCTGATCCATGTGACGCAATAAAAGTCACAAGCCTCTCTTCTTAATCCGTAGACACATCGATAGCAATACGCGTACGGTACATGGATTACCCCAGGAACAAACGGCGCAAAACCATGTCTGTGAACCTCCTTGCTGGCTGTAAGAGACAGGGCCCCCATGGTCCTCCCATGAAAGCCGCCATAGAAGGATATATAGTGTGGCCTTTTTGTATGGTAGCGTGCCAGCTTCATGGCGGCCTCATTCGACTCCGTGCCTGAGTTTGTAAAAAAGACCTTCTTTGGATGATCCCCAGGTGTAATCTTTACAAGCTTCTCTGCCAGCACTATTTCAGAGGAATAATAAAAATCCGTGCCAGACATATGGACTAACTTTTTTGATTGTCTTACGATCCTGTCAACAA
>JAHFEQ010000024.1:4425-26465 GCA_023248395.1 Nitrospirota bacterium | reverse complement strand
CGTTTGTAAGGATTGGAAACTTTTTTAATGCAGAGATCCTCGGACTTCCGACCGGAAGCGGCTCTATCCCCGGAACATGGGGAGTTATTTTTAAACAGGCTGGAGAGGACTTTCCACGGCATCCCGTTCAACTGTATGAGGCGGCTTTAAATACTGTGATCTTTGTTATCCTATTATGGATCTATAAAAATTATTATAGAAAAACCCCTCCCCTCTTCTTTCTGTTTCTATACTCCATGCTTTACTTCGGCGGGAGATTTATCATCGAGTTCTGGAAGGATCTTCACGTCCTGCCTGAGGGATTCCCATTGTCCATGGGACAGGTCCTGAGTATCGTGCCGATCTTACTGGCGACAGGATATTTTATATTCATCTTTCCAAAGCAAAAAAAGGGCGTCAGGTCATTATGATGGGAAGAACCTCTTATCCCTTTCCAAGGGGTAAACCTTCAGCAGAGGGGAGATTAAGGAGGAAAGCATGTTTCGCAACAGAACAGATGCAGGCATTCAGCTTACCCAGAGGCTCCAGGAGTATAAAGAGATGAAGGGAGTGCTTATATTGGCGCTTCCAAGGGGTGGGGTTGTGACAGGGTTTGAGGTGGCCAGTTCCCTGAAGGCGCCTCTCGATGTCCTGATCGTCCGAAAGATCGGTGCTCCCCTCCAACCTGAACTTGCAGTCGGCGCAGTTTCTGAAACAGGGACAATCGTCCTGAATCAGAATGTGATCTCTGCATACGGTATCTCAAAGGATTATATAGAGAACGAGGTCCTGAGACAGAAAGAAGAGATATCAAGAAGGGCGAAACTCTACCGGAGGGGGAGGGGGATTGCAGATCTCAAAGATAAAACGATTATCCTCGTTGATGATGGAGTTGCTACAGGGGCTACCATGAAGGCGGCTATTATAACTCTGAAGAGAGAAAAGATAAGAAAACTTGTAGTGGCTCTTCCGGTTGCTCCACCCGATGTGGCCATTGAGATTAAAAGTATGGTGGATGAATTCATCTGTATAGAGACCCCTCCATATTTTATGGCCGTAGGAAACCATTATACGGATTTTTCTCAGGTCTTGGACGGAGAAGTAGTAGATATTTTACGAAAATCAATAATCGAAGATAACGTCGAAGGAGAAGGGGGATGTTAATCAATATCCCTGTAGATTCTATAATCCTTGAAGGAGTGCTGGAGATTCCTCAGGGCTCTAAAGGGATAGTGATCTTCGCTCATGGCAGCGGAAGCAGCCGCCACAGCCCGAGAAATAGGTTTGTGGCAGAGGTAATCCATAATGCCGGTTTTGGCACACTCCTTTTCGACCTCCTCACCCAGGAGGAAGATGCAACTTATAAAAACAGGTTTAATATCGAACTGCTTTCAGATCGTTTAAAGAGGGTGACTCTATGGCTCAGGGATTCGCCACACGCCAGAGGGCTGCGCATCGGATATTTTGGTTCAAGCACCGGTGCTGCAGCGGCCCTTATGACGGCAGCAGAGCTCGGAGGGGTCATCGGGGCTGTTGTCTCACGTGGCGGCCGGCCTGATCTGGCTGAACAGGCCCTCGGGCAAGTTCAAACCCCTGCCCTCCTCATTGTCGGCGGTTATGACTATACGGTCCTTCAACTGAATCAGCAGGCCTATAAATTGATCAAAGCGGAGAAAGAATTAAAAATTATTCCAGGGGCAACACATCTGTTTGAAGAGCCTGGTGCCCTGGAGAAAGTAGCCCTATCAGCGACTGAGTGGTTTAAAAAGCACCTATCTAAAAATCGGTCCGATGACTGAGATCAGAGATTTTCAGGCCATATTGGCAATCTTGACATACTGTTATTTTTAATGTAATGTTTTTTGGCTAACAATGGATGGGGGATCGTCTAACGGCAGGACGACAGGCTCTGGATCTGTCTATCGGGGTTCGAATCCCTGTCCCCCAGCCAAAATATCAGAAATCCCATTCCATCCTGGACCATATCGTAGAAGAGGATTCATCGCCGTTTTCAAAACCGTAACCCATCCCGATATTGAGAGTCTCATACAAAGGATGTGAGGGGATCACCGTTTACTCCCCCTCAGTTGAAATTACTTTGTCTTTCTTCCCTCTTTTTTGGGTTCGGCCTTTTTTGTAGTCTTCCTGATCGTTGCCTTTTTCTCCGGGACTTCCTGTTTCATCTCTTTGGGGGAAGGCTTTTTCATTTCAATTGGCAGTTTTTCATAGGGAGTCGCTTTTTTCGGTTTTTCTTTTGGTTGGCTCTTTTCTGCGGATATTGTCATTGTCAGTATGATCCGTTCTGCCTCAAGCCAGTTCTCAAGGTCTCTGCCCGGCATGCAGCCCCCTTTCTCCCAGAGATCATAGGCTACTTTTGCTGTCTCGTACCTGATGTTGTCATATGTATCCATCTTTACACCTCCATGGGTAAAATAGCAGGAGGGGATTTTTATGTCAATCCAATTTTTAGCAGTGATGTTACCAGTGATGTTACCAGGGAAATTTCCTGCGCCGGGACCAGTGTGGAAGATTTATGCACAGAGGCTATTTCTTTTGGTATATACTACCATGAAGAGAAAACTATCAAGCCTGGAAGAATAAGAGGTAGAACTAATTATGGGCAGGACAAGGAAAATAAAAAAGATTCTGAAGAGCAGACCTGCGATCGAAGGGGCAGGAGTCCATTTAAAAAGGGCATTCTGTGAGATTTCTCCTGGTTTCAGGTAAGCCTCTTCAGAAACCTATTGCCTGGTATGGCCCTATTGTTATGAATACTCAGGAGGAGTTAAGAATAGCCTTTGAGGAATATCAAAACGGAACTTTTATCGGGCACAAGTAGCAATTAGGCATAATGAGGTAGCAAAAGGGAAGACCTGTTAAGGAGAAAAGAAATGAAAATATTATTCATAACGCCGGAAACATTTGACAAAGAAGAGGGATACACCAAAGAAGACCTCACTTTCATAGGTTTTCCGTCTTTGACTGCTGGAGTAATAGGCGCGTTGACCCCGTTGGAAATCGCGGAGTTTAAGGCCATTGATGAGGCAATAGAACCTATACGCACATCTGAAGATTTTGATAGAATTCAAACGGATATCATAGCTCTTTCCGTGAATATGAGTTATAAGGCGAATCGGGCCATGAAAATCGCTTCAGAATTTAGACGCCGCAGGAAAATTGTTGTTTGGGGAGGAGTCCATGTGACTGCGTTGTATGATCATCATCGCGAACGGTTTGAAAAGGAAATAGAACCGTACGCGGATGCGG
The DNA here is from genome assembly GCA_023248395.1 of Nitrospirota bacterium. Taxonomy (GTDB): domain Bacteria; phylum Nitrospirota; class 9FT-COMBO-42-15; order HDB-SIOI813; family HDB-SIOI813; genus JAHFEQ01. Next base: position 23,219 of record JAHFEQ010000024.1, on the reverse strand, counting down.
TTGTCCTGGGCGAGGCGGAAGAAGTCTGGCCGCAGTTGATATGGGATATTTACAATAATAATCCTAAGAAGATATACAGGGCGGGTGACAGGCCTAAATCTGATAGTTGGCCTCAGCCAAGATATGATCTCATCAGCTCGGATAAGTTTTTAGTAAAAAATAGCCGCCAGGCAACAAGGGGATGTCCTCTGGATTGTGAATTCTGTTCCGTCACTTCCTTCAATGGCTCTGTATTTAGAAGACGCGATGCTAAAATAGTTGCAAATGACATACGCGAGACTTTGTCGCAGCGCCAACAAGGGTTTGGGCGGTCATTTTTTGCTTTTGTGGACGATAATATCTGCTTTGATAGGAGCTATTTTGCCGAACTCGCGCTTCATCTGATTGAAGTGAAAAAAGAATTTCCTAAATTTTGTTGGGGCGGCCAGACCAACTTATATTCCATTGATAAGAGCGTAAGATATAAGGGCGCTGAATATTCTCTTGGAGATTTAATGGAGAGGTCCGGCTGTATTGCAATGTTTGTAGGAATTGAGTCCGTAAGCAAAGAAAGTTTAGTTAGCGCTAATAAGAATTTTAACGAGGTGGAGAAATATCCGGATCAAATAAAGAAATTTCATGATTATGGCATTATGCTGAATGCCGGAATGGTGTTCGGATTTGACGCTGACACTGAAAATGTTTTTGGAGACACCTATGAATTTCTTGTGAAAAACAAGGTTGAGATTTCTTTGCTGAATATTTTAATGCCGTTGCCCGGTACGACTCTTTATAAACGGTATTACGCTGAAGGGCGTCTATTTGACCACAGTTGGGAAAATTATGACGGCAGACATGTCGTATATTATCCGTCGCGAATGACACCAGAACAACTTGAGCGGGGATTCTTTGATCTTTGGAAAGCGCTTTATTCATGGCCGTCAATTGTCAAAAGAGTTGTCCATCCTTCACAAGTTATCACGGCGGTCAAATTCCTGCCAAATATGTCTAAAATAGGTCAGATTGTATCTCGTGTGTATATGAATAAGAGATACGCAGAAATTTCCTCGAGGATTGCCAAGGCGCGAAGATCTTCAAGTAAAGACCGGTTCGCCAAAAACATCCCTTTTTCTTCAAGTTGCAGAGCAGATTGATTTAATATCACAATGGATGGTAAGAGTCATATTAACCGCACCCTTCAGAATTTCATGTTAGTGATGAAACCTCGATCCACATACTGAGGCAGCAGTGCCCTATGGTCTGCTTCCACCTCAGCCATCGGCAGCCGTTCAAAGAGATAACGACGATAGCGGTATTAAATTGTTTTGAAAATGTGTACTCTATACTTATTTTTTACCTCATTTCTAAGGATGCCACAATCTAAGTACCTGAAGAAGGTCTATTTTTTCATCTCCAGTTCTTCCCATCTCTCCATCTGTTTAGCAAGGGAGTCTTCAATGAGGCTTAACTCTTGTGCAATATCTTTGAGGTGTTCGGGATTATTGGCAAAATCAGCAGGATTCATAAGGATGGCCTCTATCTCTCCTTTCCTTATCTCAAGCTGTTCTATAGATTTTTCGATCTTCTCCAACTCCAAACGTTCTTTATATGAAAGCCCTTTCTTTTCTTTACCTGATTTATCCTGCCTTTTCTCTTCCTGTACCTTTGCCTCTACCGGAGTTCTCTCTTTGATTCTTTGGGCCTTCAGAGACTTATATAGCTCATAGTTTCCTTCATAGAACACCACCTCTCCATTGTCTTCAAAACTAAGTATCCCTGTGGCAACTTTGTCTAAGAAGAACCTGTCATGGGTTACCATGAGGATGCAGCCGGCGAATGAGGCCAGCGCCTCATCCAGAAGTTGTAAGGTAGGTATGTCGAGATCATTGGTAGGCTCATCGAGGACGAGCATATTGGAGGCCTCCAGCATAAGTTTTGCCAGGATTAATCTCACCTTTTCACCGCCTGAAAGGGTTTTTATACGTTTCTTTTGATCGTGATGTTCAAAGAGGAACTCCTCCAGATACCCCGTCTTGTGTCTTTTCTCACCGCCTATGGTAATCCAGTAGCCTTCTCCAAGGCTATCCTCCACCCTCATCTCAGGGTCCAGTACATTTCGTTCCTGGTCGAAATAAGAGATCTTTGTATTCTTTCCCCGGACAACACTGCCTGATGTCGGATACTCCTGTTCAAGAATAATCTTTAAGAGGGTTGTCTTGCCGCTGCCATTTGAACCGATGATCCCTATCCTGTCTCCTTGTTTCATGCTTAAGCAAAAGGGTTTGAAGATCTGCCTGCCATCGTATGATTTGGTGAGATATGTGATCTCCAGGATGGTGCCGCCCAGCCTTTGGTCTATCTTGAAATTCAGGTTCAGACCCTTTTTAACAACTGTTTGTGTCTTTTCTTCGAGTTCATAGAATCTGCCGATCCTGGCCCTGGCTTTGGTTCCGCGCGCCTTAGGCCCCCGGCTCATCCACTCCTCTTCCCTTCGGAACAGGTTCAACAGTCTGGACTGGGTCCGCCCTTCATAGAGTAGTTGTTCTCCCTTAGCTACAAGATATTTTGAGTATCCACCATCGAAGCAGGTGATCTTCCCATTTTCCAGCTCAAACATCTGGTTAACCACATTGTCAAGGAAGTATCTGTCGTGGGTTATAAGCATCAAAGCCCCCTGAAACCCTTTCATTTGGCACCCTCGAAGATATCCTTCCAACCATTCTGTTATTTCAGCATCCAGGTGATTAGTAGGCTCATCCAGGAGGAGCAGGTCAGGACTCTGTAATATAAGCTTAGCCAGGGCAACCCTCTTTTTCCATCCACCGCTGAGGGTTGAAATAACCTGATCCTTATCCTTTATCTTCAGGTGAGTAAGTACGGTTTCTATTCTGTAATCAGTATTCCACCCGCCGTGGTGCTCAATCCAGGATTGGAGTGCACTCAGTTCTTCTATCGCATGTTGCGTCTTTTGAGAACCTCCATTGGAGGCAGTGGAAACAAGTTCGTTTAATCTGTTATATTTTGAGACCTTATCTCTTATCTCATTCAGGGCAGTCTCTATCTCCTGCCCTATGGTCTTTGTATTATCCAGAAGGGGATCCTGGGCCAGATACCCGACAGTGGCACCTTTTTTAAAGGAGAGGTTCCCCTCATCTTTAGTTTCAAGACCCGCGATAATCCTGAACAGCGTGGACTTCCCGCAGCCGTTCATACCCACAAAGCCAACCTTCTCCTCCTCCTCAATGGTAAAGGTTACACCGTTCAGTAAGGTTGCCGGTCCGTAGGATTTATGGAGATTTGAAATATCTATTATACTCATAGCTTCTTTCAGAAATCCCATTCCATCCTGGACCATATCGTAGAAGAGGATTCATCGCCGTTTTCAAAACCGTAACCCATCCCGATGTTGAGAGTTTCATACAATGGATATGTCAGATCAAGACCCAACCATGTCCTGTTCTCAATTGACGCGGCATGGACCCCTCTCCTCTCAATATCGGTTTCAACCCCTATCCGTGAGTCTCCGGTTGTAAGATATTCAAATCTTGCAAAGAGGTCCTCTGCATCGGCCCCCATATAGGAAATTCAAAATTTCAGTTTGAATAATAGACCTCACCTGATCGAAGAGCGATTTTCTTTCCATGATAAATTATCTTCTGAACAATCTTACGTTGTAGAGCAGGCGATACAGAAGGATAGCGGGGTATCAGGCACATCTGACCCCCAAACCTCCAACAACGCTCCAGGGCTACCTTTCTCCAGCCCTCTGACAGGGGTCACTTCCACTTGGGTTCCCTCCGGGAGCTTAATTCCCTCCTCTAACACTATCAAGTTGCCCTTCACAACACCCTTATATCCCATTGCCTCCCCCTCCATACATGGGTTATTTGTTAGACACCTCTACAGGGTATCTTCCATAAGTTTCTTAATGATAAATTTTAACATCCTCGGGAAGATAACACAATATATATCACGGTGAGTCTGATAAAAAAGCTCTTTTCCATAACCTCTGTGAATCTTTCCCTCCACAAATCCCTTGGCTTCGGAGATGACCTCCGGTGGGACCAGGGAGACACAGTGGGATTTATCCTGCCTGATCCTGCATTATAATGACGAGGCAATACATACGGCGGCGTCTGGGCTGGAGGAGAAATTTGACATAAGTCATTTAAAAGTGTAAATTTTGGGGCTAATATTACAACAAGTTGGCTTTTTCAAGAGATAATACATGCAATCCAACAAAAAACCCTGGCTTTTAAAAACGATCTGCGGAATAAAAGAACGCATTAACACTAATCCTGATTTCCAACGCCCTCCTATATGGAGCAAAGCTCAAAAACAGTTACTCATTGATACCATCCTTCGTGATTATGATATTCCAAAACTCTACTGGCAAAAGACCGGTTCAAGACCAGATAAGTACGACGTCGTTGATGGACAACAGAGGTTGAGAGCTATCTGGGAGTTTTTCGATGGTGGATTTAAATTACCCAAGGATGCAGATCCTATTGACGGTGAATTTATAGGGGGCTGTTCCTACGAGGAACTACCAGATGCATTAAGAATGAAACTTGATGTATATCCCCTGGATATTGTTGTGCTTGAAGATACGGATGATGACGAAGTGAGGGAGATGTTTTTAAGGTTACAGAATGGGACTTCGCTCAAATCGCAGGAGAAAAGGAACGCCGACTTTGACTCTAAGTCGCAGGAGGCCAAAGCTGTAAAAAGATCACCATCTTTAGGCGTGATAAGGGCATCTGTCAGCTCCGCTTTAAATGTGACGGGGTAAAGTTAACCTGGGATGACTGGCATTGCGATCATATCCTCCCTTGGTCGCAAGGAGGAAAAACTACTGTTGAGAATGGGCACGTTGCATGTTCACCCTGTAACCTCGCAAAGGGGAATACTGTACCTAATAGTCCTTTAGAACAGGTTGGGGCAATGAATATAGCCACTGGCGTAATAAACCAGGTTAGGCAATAAAGCTTGTCATGGGGAGGATAGAACTGCCAGAGGACGAACGTGATGCCTGGAGCTGGATCCGAAATCCTCTTCCACCCTCCACCGAGAATAGAGACTTCCAGTTGATACGGAGGTCCCTCAACATGCCTGACAGTGAAGCCGTTGTGCCCGGTGGCCAATGGGATAATCTTAGCGACCCTGATCGAGCCAGGGTTAAAAGACTCTTTAAACAATTTCCGCAGAATCATAACCCCTTTATTCGCTATATCGTCCGCCGTACCAGAGAATACCTTGAAAGCACTATCGATCCAGAAACTAACGAACCCTATTTAAAACCGGTCAAGGTTGAACTATATGGAGAGTCGGCTGATGAAGCAATACAATTACCCCTTTAAATCCCTCACCCCCTCAGAACGGACTATGTTACATGCCTTCCTTGACTCGTTAACTGCAAACCGGGAGAACGACCCTAAATTTGGCATGGTGATGGAATACCTTATAGAGAAGGGGTGGATCGACCTGGGTTGCATCATATTCTCCCAATATTACGCTTCCATCTCATGGCTCGGTGAAGAGATCTCAAAGAATCTTCCCGATGAGATTATCGGTATTTACGCAGGTGGACAGCGCTCCGGCTTTATAAAGACTGGATATTTTAACAGTGTGCCAAGAGATAAATTAAAGGAAATGGTAAGAACGGGTGAATTGAGACTTCTGCTTGGAACAGATGCCGCAAGCGAAGGTCTTAATCTCCAGCGCCTCGGGACGTTGATCAATCTCGACCTTCCCTGGAACCCCACAAGACTTGAACAGAGAAAGGGGCGCATCCAGAGGATGGGGCAACTTCGTGATACAGTCAGCATCTATAATATGCGATACAAGGATTCCGTTGAAGACAGAGTACATCAGATACTCTCAGATCGTCTTGAAAATATCTACAGTCTATTTGGTCAGATCCCCGATGTTCTGGAGGATGTCTGGATTGATATGGCACTGGGTGAGATTGAAAAGGCAAAAAGGACCATTGATGCACTGCCTGAGAGACATCCCTTTGAAATGAAATACAGCCATATAGAAAAAGTCCCATAGGAATCCTGCTCCAGGGTATTGGATTCCACAAACAGGAAGAGATATTTATCACAGGGGTGGTAGAGAATGGAAAGTTTATCCATGTTTAGCGAAACAGAACTTTTTCGCCACCGAACAAGAGGGTTTCTTCCTGAACTAAGCAATATTAAAGCTCACTGTTAAATACAACACTTCACATAGTAATCAACAAGAATAATTGACAACTTTTGGCAAGTGATGGATAATGCGAAAGAATTCTCTATAAAACTGGGGTGGAGGCAGTACGAATTAGGCTACAGGAAAGTGGAATGCTTTTGCAGCTTACTTAATAGTTATCTAATAATTAAGGAATCATAGGGAATAGGAATGAAAGACTTTAAAGAAGATATTGCATACCAAGAATTGGCAGATAAACTTTCAGACTTGAAAAAGCTAACGCGGCTTGAAAATGAGTCAGAAACTCGACTAAGAGCAATTGATACGATCTTATTTGACATCCTACATTGGAATAAGAACTCCATCGAAACCGAGAAATACTGTCGGCATGAGGGTTATGCAGATTATGTATTCTTACTTGATAATAATCCATGTTTGGTTTTAGAGGCTAAAAGGTCTGGTATCGAGTTCGTGATTTCAGATCGCTCCTTTTCTGACAGGCCATACAATTTTGGGCTTTTTGCAAAAGAATGTCCAGATGCTTTCAAGGCCCTTCAACAAGCAATTGGATATGCCGCGACTTTAGGCGCTCGATATGTTGCAATCTCAAATGGTCATCAATGGATATTTACTCTTACTTTCGTTCAAAATCAGCCGATTGAGAAGAGGCTAATTTATGCTTTCGAGTCATTTGATGCAATATCAGAAAGATTCTCCCACTTTTGTAAGTGTTTTACGCCTGATGGACTGCGTCGCAATGAGGTACGTAGATATCTCTTAGATACGCTGAGGCAACCTTCACCTGCAAAATTATCCGCCAAAATACCCGGTTATCCTTTAATAGCAACACGTAATGTCTTCCAAAATGAGATTACCTATATTCTTGATTATGTCTGGCAGGTAATGTCAAAAGATGAACAGACTGTGAGTTTTGTTGAAAACTGCTATGTCAACCCGAACTCACATGAGGATATTATATCACTTGCCAAAGAATTGATAGAAAAAAGAAGGAATGAAGATGACTTAATTAGGGAGTATGAGGTCGAAGGAATCGATAAATTGCTACAGAAAATTGCTCAGTTACCATCTGAAAGACCCTTTATAATCTTGGGAGAGGTCGGTAGAGGAAAATCATCCTTCCTAAAATATCTTAGATTTGTCGCGGCAAAGGAAGCCCTAAAGAATTATATCCAAATAGAGGTCAATTTTCTTGACAGGCCTGACAATGCTGACGAAATTCCGCACTTCGTATATTACGAAATTGAACGCCAGCTAAGAGAAAATTATAAGATTGATGTGAACGAGGACAAAACAGTTCGTGGTGTATTGCATAGCGAGATCCAGCGGTTAAAGAAAACCCCCAAAGGAGTGCATTACTCAGGGGATGAAGAAGCCTACCGTAAGATAGAACTAAATGAGATTGAACAGATAGTTTCAGACAGGCATTATTATTTAGGCAAAGTTATCCACCATCTGAAGAATGGTAGGAATTGTTCGGTCGCATTATTCTTTGATAACTTAGACAGAAGGCAAACAGATTTACAAGAAAATGCCTTCTTGAAAGCGTCTGCTATAGCCAGAGATTGGGCAAGCTTAGTTTTTATCTGCTTACGCCCTTCCACTTATTACAACTCGCAACGCGACGGCGTCCTAGATACAATTGCACCTATCACCTTTACCGTTGGTCATCCTGATTTATCGCTGGTTCTGAAAAAAAGATTTGCATATGCAAAGAGAATCTCAGAAGAAGGAGAAACTCTTGACCAGAATCTGTTAAGGAGTGCCCCAAGCAAGGATGTAACTTTTTATCTTCCCAAGGTTGCAAAAATATTTGAATCATGTGAATTTGCTGCTTGGAAACGTCGTGGTATTATACCGCTTCTAGAGGATATTTCCAATGGAAACATAAGAAAACTGTTAGATCTTGCAAAACGAATTCTATCAAGCGGCCATTTAGACACAGAGAAAATACTAAACAAGATTGAAACGACAGGCAATTATTACATTCCTGATTTCGAGGGAGTTAAGGTATTACTCTACGGTGACTATATGAACTACGACCCCTCTAAATCTCCCTTTATTAATCTTTTTGATATCCAGAATAACGAGGCCACCGAACATTTTATCAGAATCGCAATACTCCATTATCTCGCTAAAATACCCATCGAAACCTCTTCACAGGGTTATACCAACATCTCGGAAGTTTACAATTATCTTTCCGCACTGGGCTACTCATACAACCTTATGGAATCAGAAGTCGATTATCTAGTTCAAAAGACTTGTATTCGTAGACAACTTGAAGGATTAGTTGAATCGGATCAGGACAATAAGGTTAGAATCACATCATTAGGGAAATATCATATTTTCTCATTGGTCATGGTCTTTCAATATGTCGATGCAATTATTGACGATACTCCCATACTTGATGATGATCTTAGAGCAAAAATTAGGCAAGAAACCGAAATATCCAAAAGATTAGATCGAACGGTGGCATTCGTAGGATATCTCGATGATTGTTCAGAGCAATTGCAGGACAAGGAGTTAAAATCAGTCTGGCGTGACATTTCAAAGACGGTCAAACAGAATATTGAAGAAATAAGAAATAGGGACAGAAGATAACATTCGCATTAACTATGACGCTGCCATCTTACCGTGATTCTAAGGCTTTGTACCCTATCTCAAGTGTTTGTTTTACTCAAAGGCAAGGTGCCCCGAATAACAGCGCCGATTATACGTTCGTTATTCTATCTTTCTCTTAGTAATCAATTACTTTCCAAAATTAACAAACGCTCGCTTTGTAGGTGTAACCCTCAACGTGCTCCTGAATAATTAGGCAATTCACAAAGAAAAGCATTTGATAAAATCATACAAATCTAATAACATTTACTTGCGGGGCTGTGACTACCAGTCTAAGTACCGGCTTTGAGACCTTTATCCGGGGCGTCAGGACATAAGATTGTCATCCATGCTGCAAGTTGTGGTCACTATAATAATGGCAGAAGAGTAAGTACCGGCACGAGAGCTGATAATGGAAGGTGGCATGGACCTTTTATGAATATTCAGCAAGCTATTCAGCAGGTCCAAAGAACCGGTGGGAGAATTATTCATCATGCCTGTATTTAATGAATTATATAATATCAGCTTATCAACTACAGAGCATCTTTCCTGCCTCCATAATATATAAGACAAAAAAGGGTTGGTCATTGTTTAAGAACATTATAATTTTTGGAGCCGGAGCAAGTTACGGTTCTGATACCAATTATATAAGGGAGAAGGGCTTATTACCTCCTCTTGGAAAAGACCTTTTCTTAGAATTGGTAGAAGACCCAGCGTTAAAGAATTGGTATAATCTCCCTGAGTCACAAAGGAGCTATTTCCAAAATAAAAATTTTGAAGAAGGTATGGAGAGACTTTTAAATGACGAAGAAACCAATCCCAGACAGTTAGGACGAGATCAAGACCTATCCATCTATTTCAGTAAATTCTTATCAAGAGAATCAAACCTTTATTATAAACTTGCAAAGAAAATAGCCACAAGAAGCAAAAAATTAAATTGGGATGGGGGAATTATTACTCTGAATTATGACCGATTGATGGAGGCAGCACTTATAAAACACGGTATTTTCCCTGATATAAAAGGTGTCACCTATTATGATATCCCTATAAAAACCCATCTAATTAAAGATCGAGTTGAAATATGTTATCCTCATGGAGCATGCCATTTGTTTTTCTATACGGATGCCTTCAAGGGTAAAGACTTTGTTGCATTTGGCCCTGAGGCAAGGTTTTTGGGTAAGGAGGGTGTAAATCAATTCTTTGTTCCGGAACACGTGAAAATGGCCTGCGAAAAAGAAGACGGACTTGCTATCCCGATAATTTGCAGATATGAGCCTACCAAGCATCCAAGTGTCAACAATTATTTTACTGATTTACAGAAGAAAAGATGTGAAGAACTTATTTTGGAGGCAAAAAAAATTGTTATAATTGGCGTACATTATAATTATGAAAACGACCATCATGTTTGGGAACCTTTGGCAAAAACAACCGCTAAGGTAACTTATTTTGAACCATATGAAGAGCAGATAGAAAAAATTAAAGAATGGGCAGGGAAAATAAATAAGCCCGCGACTCACTTAGAAATTATTCCAAAAGCTTTCAAGAATGGTTTTGATAGTTTACTCGAACTGATTGACCTCAGGTGATTTAAACTCTCCATAAAAGGAGTTATATCTACTATAAAGGACCTGTTAACCTGATTATACCCACGTGCCACCGCATCAAACATATTATGGTGATACCGCTCCTTCCATGCCCGATCCTGGGTTAGATACACTTTAAACTCCGGGTACTTGGACAAAATCACCATAGCAAGCTCTTTCTTACTTGCCCTACCATTACCGCAAATGAATTTTTTCACTGTGTTGCGATATTTTTTGACACCGATAACGTTGACGGCTTTCTTGAAGATGTAAAGTTAATGCATCTGAGAAGGAAGGTTGATTTAAGAATAGCATAAGGATATCCGGTAGCTTGTAGATTCCATTCAGAATGGAAGGCAGGGCGAAAGGCTTACAGAGTTACTGCACTATTATAAATAGGTTGATTCGTCACCATTGAACGGCAACATATACCGCCATCAAAATCTCCATTGACACATACATCTCTTACTGCTATCTTATCCTCAGAAAAGCAAATTCTTACCGTAGTGATAAGGCCTTCTATTAATACGACTGAAAGGGGTGTAATATGCAGGGTAATGTTTTGATAAAAGACGGAGAAAAGTATGGTGGCAAGTATGTCGCTACGCGGTCCTTTAAAGATACTACCATTGTAAGCTTTGGAGAAGATGCAGCGAAGGTTTATGATGAAGCTAAAAAGCAAGGAGTAAAGGCACCGGTAGTCTTTTTTGTTCCTCAAAAAGGAATGGTTAATATTTACTGATGCCGATTAGAGATTGTCCATTCATTCAATTAAATCCTGAGGACATTCCCCGTCCCATTCTACCTATAAGAATTGTTAATCCCCATACGGGAAATGAGTTTAGCACTTATGGCATCATTGATACAGGTGCCGATGAATGCGCTATCCCAGCCAGTATCGCTTCAATCCTGGGACATAATCTGCAGGCTGGGACAACGAAGTATATCAATACTGGTAACGGTGTAACCACTGCTTATGCCCATACAACAATATTTGAGATTTTCCATCCTGTCACCGGAGAACTCGCATATACTATTCCAGACACGCCGATAGACTTTCTGCCTAATCTGCACGTTGTCTTAGTGGGCGTAAATAGCTTTTTGAGTAAGTTCATTTTAGAAGTTGATTATCCCCACCAGGTTTTTTCAATAAAATATCCATAAGGTTGCGGAAGACGGGTTAGGCAGGCAGTTCTAAAATCGTCCAGGAAGACCAGCCAAAACATCAGAAATCCCATTCCATCCTGGACCATACCGTAGAAGAGGATTCATCACCATTTTCAAAACCGTAACCCATCCCGATGTTGAGAGTCTCATACAAAGGATATGTCAGATCAAGGCCCAGCCAGGTCCTGTTGTCAATTGATGCAGCATGGACCCCTCTCCTCTCGATATCGGTCTCAACCCCTATCTTTGAACCGCCGGTTGTAAGATATTCAAATCTTGCAAAGAGGTCCTCTGCATCGGCCCCCATATGATGGCCTATAATATGGTCCTTATACCGGTAGCCGCTTGTGTAGACACCGTGACTATACCAGGCATCATGCTTTGCGTTCTTCGCTGTAGTGGCCCACTCTATCCTGAGTCCGGTGTTCTCGACGGAAAATGGTCCTTCTATGAATAGGCCGGTCAGAAAAGCCTTCTCCTTTGGCCATCCATTACCCGAGGAGTCTTCTGCCCCGATCTCCCCATAGAACTTCACCCCGTCAAAAGGGAGTAACCGGTCAAGACCATTGGCCACCAGAGAAAAATCTAATGACAGGATATTGTCATTATCAATACCGGAGGAGGAATGCTCTGCCTTATCGTTTGCAATTAAAACTTTTACCCAATCCCCAAAGGAAAGTCTTTTCCGCCCCTCTCCTCCGAACATCACTACCCTGGATAGGGCAAACCTGAAAGATGGAAGGGGTTTAAAATCAAGACGGATCCCCATCAACTTTGCATGGGGGAAATCCCTCTCTGCCTCAAGCTCTGTTAAAAACCAGGTGGGCTTAAAGGGGCCCAATTTGCTGAAAAACCATGGAAGCAGGAAGGCCCTCTGGGAGGCAAGCCTTATCATGTCAAAGGGCTCTGCATTATTGGTGAGGAGGAACGCGCCATGAAAACCAGGCCCCCACCACATCGGTTCTTTCCCAGCCTCCACGTCTATATTGCGAATACTCAGGATGCCATAGCCTTGAATCAATCTCCCCTCCGAACCCTCCTCGTTGCTCCTGAACTCAGGGGCAATGTAAAAGGAAATGCTATCCCATAACTTTACTGCAGAAGAGAAACCTGCTCTTAGGTTATGACCCTCGTTGAGGGTATCCCCATTGCTGTTCGTGTTCAGGTGATCCGGGATGCTATGACTATAGATGTATTTAATATAGGCCGTATCCACAGGTTTTAAATAGCCCTGGGGAGTCATATCCCCTCTGAATTCCTTCTCTAATCTATTGAACATGGCGGATACCGATGGCATCTCCCCCTTTTTATCCTCTGGTAAAGTACTCCAGATCCTTAGTGCCTCATCGACTAACCTTGCCCCTTCCAGTCTGCTGAATGGCTTCGTTGAGAGAAGGCCGCTCCTTATCAGGCCACGGGCCTCAAGTCTCTCGAAGTAGTCATACACCCAGCTATTTAAAGGGATATTGGGAGATGTTCCGGCATAAAGGACATCAGGGAGTGAAATGAATAAAGCAGAAAGTAAGATAAGTAAATATATAAATGGTGGTCTCTGATTTTTTATATTAAACCCTCATCAGATCTTCCGGGATTACGTCCTTGCTCACCGGGCCGAGGATAGCCAGGGAGAGGTATTCAGTCTTAAACAGGTGGTTTGTCAATATCTGAATCTGAGATGGCGTTACCTTGTTGATCTCATGGATGATCTCCTCAGGGGAAAAGTACCGGCCAAAGTATATCTCATCCCTTGCAAGACGGCTCATGCGATTGCTGGTACTCTCGAGACCCAGCATGAGATTCCCCTTCATCTGATTTTTAACCCGGGTCATTTCCTTCCTTGAAATACCATTTTTCTTGATTTTACGTATCTCTTTGATAACAAGTTCAAGGACTACCGGAAGGGCCTCCGGGCTTGTTCCGGCATATATGTTTAAAAGACCGGCATCCGTAAAGGAGGAGATATAGGAGTAAATCGTATAGACAAGTCCGCGTTTCTCCCGGACCTCCTGAAAAAGGCGGGAACTCATGCTGCTGCCCAGGATTGAATTGAGCGCATATAAGGCGTACCTGTTTTTATGCCTCTGAGGCAACCCCATCGCGCCCAGGCAGAAATGCACCTGCTCTATCCCCTTTTTCTTAGTCCATACGCCACTTTTAAGAGTGGGAGACGTCCGTTTATTGACAAAACCATTGCGGGTAAACTTCCCGAGGCTTTTATTCAGGCGGCTGATCAGGGCAGGGAAGTCAAAATTACCGGCGACGGATACAACAATATTATCCGGATGATAGTGGCGTTCCATGTATTTGATCATGGACTCCCTCTTCAGGCTGCGCACAGTATCCTCATTCCCGAGAATAGGTCGTGCCAGGGAATTTTTATCCCATACCATAAAGGAATGCATGTCGTGGATATAATCTTCAGGGTCATCCTCTACCATCTTTATCTCCTCAAGGATCACCTGTTTCTCCTTTTCAATCTCTTTCTTAGACAATAAAGAGTGCAGGAAGATGTCAGAGATGATATCGATTCCTTTGGAGAGGTGTTCATCGAGGGTCTTTACGTAAAAGGTTGTCGTCTCCCGCGTGGTAAAGGCATTTAGCTCGCCCCCGATGGAGTCCATCTCTAAGGCGATATCGTGGGCGCTGCGCCGCCGGGTCCCCTTAAAGAACATGTGCTCTATAAAGTGGGAGATGCCCCCTTCCTTTTCTGCCTCATCCCGTGAACCCACGCCGACCCAGATGCCGAGAGAAACCGACTTTACAGCGGGTATGCGTTCTGCCACGACCCTCATGCCATTATCGAGATGGACCTTTTTGAAAAAATTATTTTTCATGACAGATTGTGGTTATTGCGTCCTTTCATCCTGGATCCCCTTTTCACGGAGGGCATCTTTTCTGCTGAGACGTATCTTCCCCTGTTTATCTATCTCAATGACCTTAACAAGGACCTCGTCCCCCTCCTTTACCACATCTGTCACCTCTTTAACCCGATAATCCGCAAGCTGGGATATGTGGACCAGGCCATCCGTATTGGGAAGCACCTCTACAAAGGCGCCAAACTCAACCACCTTCCTCACCTTTCCCAGGTATATCTTCCCCACCTCGACCTCTTCCGTAATCCTGCCTATCATCTCCATGGCCTTATTTGCCGCCTCCTCATCCTGTGAGGCAATAGAGATGATTCCGGAATCATTGATATCTATCTTGACACCCGTCTTCTCGATAATACTCTTGATCATCTTACCGCCCGGCCCTATGACGCTCCCTACCTTGTCTGGCTTAACCTTCATGGTAAATATCCGGGGGGCATGCGCGGATAAGGTCGCCCGCGGGGCGGATATAGCCTCAAGCATCTTGTCGAGTATGTAGAGCCTGCCTGTCCTGGCCTGTTCCAGAGCCTCCCGCATAATTCCAGTCGTGATGCCGGCGATCTTGATATCCATCTGTATGGCCGTGATGCCGGTTGCTGACCCTGTCACCTTGAAATCCATATCTCCAAGGTGGTCTTCAAGGCCCAATATATCAGACAGGATAACGATATTATCCCCCTCCTTTATCAAACCCATTGCGATCCCGGCCACAGGCGCCTTTATCGGAACTCCGGCATCCATCAGTGCAAGGGTCCCCCCGCATACAGTAGCCATAGAAGAAGAGCCGTTTGATTCGAGGATATCCGATACGATCCTGAGGGTGTAGGGAAATTCCTCTTTACTCGGGATAATAGGCTTAATCGCCCGTTCAGCAAGGGCCCCATGACCTATCTCCCTCCTGCCTGGCCCGCGGAGAGGTTTTGTCTCACCGACACTGAATGGAGGAAAGTTATAATGAAGCATGAAGGCCTTTGTGGATTCGCCCTCGAGGGCCTCTACGAACTGCTCATCCTCAGCGGTTCCCAGGGTAACGACAGCAAGGCTCTGCGTTTCCCCCCTTGTGAAAAGGGCAGACCCGTGGGTCCTCGGTAAAATACCGACCTCACAGGTGATCGATCTGATATCGGCCGGTCCCCTTCCATCGGCCCTCTTCCCCCGGCTCAAAATCATCCTGCGCATTTCCCTCTTTTCAATCTCATGAAATACGACCCTGAGGTCTCTGCTTTTATCCCCCTCCTCCCCCTCCGGGTTCAGATGCCCAAGCACCTCATCAAGGATCATGTCCATGGTCACCTGACGCTCAGTCTTATTCGGGATAATCAATGCCTCTAATACTTTGTTAAGACACAACTTTTCTACATCCGTAACAAGGTCCTGCATCACAGCAGGTGTCGAGAACGATATCTTCTCACTTCCCATTGCCCTTCTTAATTCAATCTGTATATCGATCAGCTTCTGAATCTCTCTGTGGGCAATGTCGATGCCCTCTAAGACGATGTTCTCGGGCACCATCTTTGCTCCGCCTTCCACCATCATCACGGCATCCCTTGTGCCTGCCACTACCAGGTTTAATTCACTGTCCTCGAGTTCCAGGAATCCGGGGTTAATCACAAACTGTCCATCGATATACCCTACCCTTACAGCGCCTACAGGGGTCTCAAAGGGGATCTGTGAGATATAAAGGGCCGCCGATGAGGCTGTTATACTTAACAGGTCTGATGAAAAGCCGAAATCCGCTGACAGGACTGAGGAGATAATCTGTGTCTCATTATAATAGCCATCCGGAAACAGGGGCCTCAGGGGCCTGTCAATGAGTCTGCTGGTTAGGGTTTCCCTCTCTGTGGGTCTGCCCTCTCTCCTGAAAAAGCTGCCGGGTATCTTACCCACGGAATAGGCCTTTTCCTGATAATCTACGGTCAGGGGGAGGAAATCTTTTCCCTCTCTTACCTCCTTACAGGCAACAGCAGTTGAGAGGACGACGGTCTCACCATACCTGGCCACAACAGCCCCATCTGCCTGCTTTGCCATCCATCCTGTTTCTAAAGATAGTTTTTTTCCACCCACTTCTGTTTCTACTCTATGTATCATAATATTTCCCTCTTGTTTGTTTACGATGAAAGAATTGCAAGATTAAATGAAAGGAGATAAAAGGCAACCCGTTATTTTCTCAAACCGAGCCTTGCAATAACCTGAGTATATCTTCCCACATCGATCCTCTTTAAATATTGCAGGAGTTTTCTCCTCTGATTCACCATCTTTAAAAGCCCCATCCTCGAATGATGATCTTTCTGGTGGGTTTTAAAGTGCTCGGTAAGATAGGCTATCCTGCCGCTTAAAATGGCAACCTGGACCTCCGGAGATCCCGTATCTGACGAATGCCGGGAATACTCCTTAATAATGTGTTGTTTTTGCTGTTTCTCAAGACTCATCTTCTAACTCCTCCCTATTAATAGTTTTAGGCATTATACCAGAACTTTTTCAATTTTTAAAACCTTTTCCTTATAACCGGCCTCTGCCTCCTGACTACTGCACAGGGCGACACCAATCGATATCAGATCCCCTTCACTATGGATGATTCTAACCCTGTCATCCTTACAAAAATCCCCTTCTATCCTGCTGATCGCCTCAGACGGGACCCCCCTTCCATGCCTTACTCCTTCATCCCACAAGCCTTTTATCCTGACTGAAGGCATCCACGCCACCATGCGATCCATGCTAACGATCCTGGATCTCAGCATCCCGGAATTTTTAAGCCCCTCCACCTCCTCTATCGTCATCGCATCTTTAATAGAGAACCCGCCTGACCTGAGCCTTTCAAGACCATAGATATGGGCGCCTACCCCAAGATAATTTCCTATATCAAAACAGAGCGCTCTGATATAAGTACCCTTCGAGCATATCACATCAAATTTGACCAATGCCCCGGAATACTCCAGAAGTTTTATGTCTTTTATAAATACCTCCCGTGGCTCTCTCGATATCTCTTTCCCCTTTCTCGCAAGCCGGTAAAGGGGTATACCTCTAACCTTTATGGCTGAATACATCGGAGGTGTCTGCATCATCCTGCCTGTAAACTTTCTGAATGCCTCTTCGATCTCACCTCTTGTAATCTCAAAGTCCTTTGTCTCTTTGATCACCTTCCCTGTGACATCCTGGGTGTCTGTAATCACACCCAGCTTCATAACAGCCCTGTACTCCTTTTCAGACTCTGAGGTGTATTGGATAAGCCTTGTAGCCTTCCCTGTACATACGCAGAGGACACCGGTTGTCTCAGGATCCAGGGTACCTGTATGACCCATCTTCTGAAGTGACAGGACACTGCGTAATTTAGCGACCACATCATGCGATGTCCAACCCCTCGGCTTATTGATGATCAGTAACCCATCCATAGCTCACAAAGGTAAAGTCTTCTCCACCCTGGTTATTACCTTCTTCATGACATCTCCAAGGGGACCCTTTATAAAAAAACCTGCTGCCATACTGTGTCCCCCTCCGCCAAATTCCAGGGCCAGGGCAGAGACATCTACCCTTCCATTCGAGCGGAGACTGATTTTCCAGTTATGGTTGGACTCTCTGAAAAGGACCGCCACCTCCACACCCTCAATCGAACGGGGGAAATTTATAACATCCTCGACATCCTCTTTTGTCGACCCTGTATCCTGATACATCTGTTCCCGTACAATAACCCACGCAATTTTTCCGTTATCACTGACATCGAGATTCGCTAATATCTGTCCTAAAAGTCTTATCCTCCCCATGCTGTTTCTATTATAGATATGCTCAGCCACTTCCCAGGGATTAACACCAAAACCGACCATCTCTTCCGCCATTCTGAATGTATCGCGGTTCGTATTGGAATATCTGAACGACCCTGTCTCGGTCATGACAGCCGTATAGATACATATGGCTATCTCAGGTGTCACCGGTATCCCTAACCTTTTGATGATCTGATACACCAATTCAGCTGCTGCAACCGCCTCCGTTACCAGATTAAGGGTTCCAAACCCGGTGTTGGTGATGTGATGGTCTATATTGATAAGGATCTCCGCAGGGATATTGTCCGCTCTCAAAAATCCAACCCTCTCCAGGTCGCCACAATCGACAACAATCACGGCATCAAATCTTTCATCAACTACTTTAACTTGCCGTATCATGTCACTATGAGGCAAAAAACTTAATACCTTTGGAACAGGATCAGAGGTATAGAGTGAAACCTTTTTCCCTATCGAAGACAACGCAATAGCCAGGGCAAGAGATGATCCTATGGCGTCCCCCTCCGGATTGATATGGGTTGTTATGAGGAAGGTCTCTCTTTTTTTTATCTCAAGAAGAATATTTTCTATGCTCATTTCTCTCCCTTCCCGATCTCATCCAGTATCCCTATGACATG
>JAHFEQ010000024.1:0-4325 GCA_023248395.1 Nitrospirota bacterium | reverse complement strand
ACAAAGGCCTCTATGATGTCTCCTGACTTGATGTCATTAAAATTCTCAATGCCTATCCCGCATTCATACCCCGCCTGAACCTCTCTGACATCATCTTTGAACCGGCGCAGGGAGGCAATCTTTCCTTTGTAGACCTCTACACTATCCCGGATGAGCCGCACCCCTGTACAGGAGCGGGAGATAGTCCCGTCCAGCACATAAGAACCTGCAATCGTTCCAATCTTCGTAATATTAAAGACCTCCCTGACCTCCGCCCTTCCTGTGACCTGCTCCCTGAGGGTCGGCTCAAGAAGACCCTCCATTGCCGCCTTGATGTCTGCCACGGCATCATAGATGACGTTATAGAGACGGATATCAACGTTTTCTTTCTCAGCAAGCATCACACCCTTTGGCTCAGGTCTGACATTAAAGCCTATAATGATCGCGTTAGAGGCAGAAGCGAGCATGACGTCGGTCTCTGTAATTCCGCCAACACCCCCATGGATCATCCTGACTTTCACGGCCTCAGTACCCAATCTCTCCAATGCCTCACCCACGGCCTCAGCAGAGCCCTGTACATCGGCCTTTATAATGATATTAAGCTCACGCATGACACCATTCTTGATCTGGCTGTACAGCTCATCGAGGGTCACCTTCCTCGCCTTCTCCAGACCTGCAACCCTCTGCTTCTGTAACCTTGAAGCCGCTATCGATTTGGCAATATGCTCATCATCAGCCACTACGAATGTATCCCCGGCCTGGGGGACACCCGAAAATCCTAATACCTCTACAGGAGTTGCAGGCGCGGCATACTGTATGGGCTTCCCTGTATCATTCAACAACATCCTGACCCTTCCATAGTACGTACCACACACAAAGGGATCACCCTGTTTCAGGCTTCCGCCCTGCACCAGTACCGTAGCAACAGGCCCTCTCCCTTTATCAAGTTTCGCCTCAAGGATTATTCCCCGGGCCTTCTTATCAGGATTAGACTTCAGTTCAAGCACCTCAGCCTGAAGCAACACCATCTCGATAAGACGATCCAGTCCAATCCTCTGTTTAGCAGACACCTCCACGAATATATTCTCTCCGCCCCATTCCTCCGGGACCAAACCATATTTTGTAAGTTCCTGCCTTATCCGCTCCGGGTTGGCGCCCGCTTTATCGATTTTGTTAATCGCCACGATAATGGGCACATTCGCTGCCTTGGCGTGGTTAATCGCCTCAATCGTCTGCGGCATAACCCCGTCATCCGCTGCTACCACAAGGATCACAATATCTGTGACCTTCGCACCCCTTGCCCTCATCGCCGTAAATGCCTCATGACCGGGGGTATCCAGGAATACAACCCTTTTACCATCCGTATCCACAACATAAGCCCCGATATGCTGGGTAATCCCTCCTGCCTCACCCTCGGTAACCTTCGTCTTTCTGATCGCATCGAGGAGCGATGTCTTGCCATGATCCACATGACCCATCACGGTTACAACAGGTGCACGCGGCTTCAGGAGTTCTGTGGTATCCTCCGGCCCTTCGATGAACTCTTCCAGTTTCTTCTCCGCTGCCACCTCCACCTTTAACCCATAGGAGTCTGCAACAAGAATCGCCGCATCAATGTCAACGGGCTGATTTATGGTAACCATCATCCCCATCTCTATCAGTTTCGCCATAATCTCACTTGATTTCTGCCCTATCATATCCGCAAACTCCTTAACCGTTGTTCCTTCGTAGAGCTTAATCATCTTCTTCCTGGGTTTTGTTGCCTCAACAGTCTGGATCTCTTTAGATCTCTTTAGGGGGAAAAGGGGCCTGCCTTTTTTTTCCTTCTTCGGTATGGCCTTAAAACTCTTCCATTTATGGGATATCAGGAGATCCTCTTCAGGCTCAGCGAATATACTTTTAATCCCCCTTTTTTTCTGATCCTTGGCTGCCTTCTTTTCTCCAGTAGCAACATCTTCCTTCTTCGTAACCTCAACGCGGGCTCCCTTAGGTCCGACTACCGGCACCTGTGGCTGAGCCTCCTTAATAGCCTCCCCACTCTCACCTGCCAAAACAGTGGGGAATCTCCCCTCTACAACCGGCGGTTCCGCTTCCCTGATCTTTTCTTCTCCAATGTCTTCTGCCTTCGGAGCTGCGGCAATCTTCTCAGCAACTGGCGTAACCGGCAGGGGCTTTATCTCCCCGGCAACCTCCGCTTTAGGTTTCTTTTTTATCAGGATGGTCCTGGCCGAGCTCTTGATCCCCTTAAATGCTTCACTTGGTTTCTCCTCTTTTTTACTGAATCTCCCCCTGACAAGCCCGATGGCCCTCTCATCCATCACTGCCATGTGACTGGATACTTCTATCCCCAACTTTTTAAGCTCCTGTATCAGCTCTTTACTGCTGACATCATACTCTTTGGCTAATTCAAAAACCCTTTTACCACCCATAGTTGCTCACTCCCTGTAAGCCGTTTAAACCGTTCAAGCTGTTCAAGCCATTTAAGCCGTTTGAACGGTTTGAACGGTTTGAACTACTATTTATTTCCTTCTTCTGTCTCTGTGACTTCACTCTCTGCGCGAATCTCCCGGGCCATGGATTCTTCAATCTCCAGCTCCTTTTCTTTGGCCCGTTTCTTCTCATACTCTACCTCACTGATAATATCTATCTTCCAATTTGTCAGCTTGGCAGCAAGCCTGACATTCTGTCCCTTTTTTCCTATAGCCAGTGATAACTGTTGCTCCGATACAACCACAAGGGCTGACTTCTCCTCCTCATCAATACCCACCCGCTCAACCACAGCAGGGCTTAATGCCTCCGCGATAAAAATCCTGGGGTCTTCAGACCATGGGATGATATCTATCTTCTCTCCCCTCAGCTCACGGACGACTGCCTGGACCCGCGAGCCTTTCATCCCCACACAGGCGCCTACAGGATCAACAGAGGGATCTTTGGATGACACGGATATCTTCGTCCTGTCCCCCGGCTCCCGTACCACATTTTTGATCTCTACGATCTTCTCATATATCTCCGGCACCTCGATTGCAAATAACTTGCCGACAAACTCCGGATGGCTTCTTGACAGAATAAGCTGCGGTCCCTTCGATGACGGCTTCACCTCACATAAAAAGGCCCTGATGCGGTCTCCCCGTCTAAACGTTTCTCTGGGAATCTGCTCTTTCGCAGGGAGGAGGGCCTCTGTTTTTCCAAGGTCAACGATGTAGTTTCTATTCTCCTGCCCCAATATGACGCCATGGACGACCTCACCCTGACGATGTATAAAATCTTTATATACGGTATCCCACTCCGCCTCACGCACCTTCTGGAAGATAACCTGCTTGGCGGTCTGTGCTGCTATTCTACCAAAGTCACCCACTTCTATCAATGTACCGATCTCGTCACCCAACTCTGCTTCACTATCTATCTTTTTAGCCTCTTCAAGGGATATCTCCTCTTTTGGATTTACAACCTGTTCAATAATTTTCTTGATTAAGATGACTTGTATCCCTCCGGACTTTGGATCTATTTCAACCTGAATATTGTCTGATGCACCGAAAGATTTTCTTGCCGCAATTTGCAGGGCAGACTTTACTGCATCGATGATGGTGGCACTATCAATCCCCTTCTCCCTGCTTATCTGCTCGATCACATTGATTAACTCTCTGCTCATCGTATTTACTTCCTCCCTTACTAAAATTCAACCTCAAGCCTTGCATTTGCAATATCAGAAAACAGGATATCCACCACGCCGGTCTTCTCTGCCTCGATCTGAATCTTCCCCGCCCCTGCTGACAGGATACGGCCCTTGAAAGTGGTCCTGTTATGATACGGTCTGGTTGTGCTCAGGCGAATCAACCTTCCTTTGTATTTTAAATAATCATCAGGCCTCTTAAGCCGCCGATCAAGTCCCGGAGATGACACCTCTAATAAATAGGCATGGGGGATAACATTCTCTGTGTCCAATACATAACCTAACTGAACACTGACCTTCTGACAGTCATCCAATGTCACTCCGCCCTCCTTATCTATATAGATACGCAGAATCCATCTCTTCCCATGGGTAATATACTCCATATCATCCAGCATAAGCCCCAGGGAATCGACCAACTGTTTTACGATATCCCTTATCTTTTCCAACCCAACACTCAAGAGTTATTTTAAAAAAAAAGTGGGCAAAACCACCGCCCACTCGAGAAGTAGAACTCGATTGTGTAATCAACATATAGCATATTGAAAAGAAAAATGCAACACCTTGACTTTTATATCTGATTTGTAGATTATGTTAGTCGATACGCCGGGATGGTGAAACTGGTAGACGCACGGGACTCAAAATCCCGCGGGGCCTGGCCCCATGGGGGTTCGACTCC
>JAHFEQ010000023.1:21299-26471 GCA_023248395.1 Nitrospirota bacterium | reverse complement strand
GATGATCCCCAGGTGTAATCTTTACAAGCTTCTCTGCCAGCACTATTTCAGAGGAATAATAAAAATCCGTGCCAGACATATGGACTAACTTTTTTGATTGTCTTACGATCCTGTCAACAATCGATGGATGGCAGTGACCCGTTGAAGTAACGGCTATTCCGGATGTAAAGTCGAGATACCTGTTCCCATCAACATCTTCTATGAATACACCTTCTCCCTTTTCCACGACTAATGGATAGGCACGGGTATAGGACTGGGATATCACTCTCTCGTCACGTCTGACCCACTCAGTGGCCTCAGGCCCAGGGGGTCCTATTTTGATATGGGGTTTATTATGATGGGTCATTACGGAGGGTGCCCTCCTCTATCATCATGATAAGGTTTTTCCTGAAGCTCTCATCATCTACTCTCTTCCTTGCCCGGGGCCCCTTTACCCTTCCTCCCCCCCGGCGCTGCCTTGCAGCGGCATGCCTCTTTTCAAGAAGCATGTCAATATTCGTCTCAGAAAAGATCCTGCCTGAAGGAGATATGGCCTTAGCGCCTTTCCCAAGGACGATCGAGGCCAGGCCAAAGTCCGATGTCACGACAATGTCTCCTGAAACTGCCCTGTTTATGATTGCCATATCCACGGCCTGGAAGACCGAGTCCACCCGGATAACGTCCATCCCATCATACGTCAATATCTCATGCGCCATGCTAACGACCATCGTCACATGAACCCCACGGCTGCGGGCCTCCTGGTAGATGATCTCCCTGACAGGACAGGCATCCGCGTCAACAAAAATCTCCATTTACGGATATAATCCCCTTACCAGGTGGGCATCTGCAAGCCTCTTTATGGCATTCGCCATGGACGCCTTTCTCATATCGATATTCTCTGATGTAGAAAATTCGAGCACCTTATTAAATGCCGTCGTAATCACTTCATGCAGCCGCTCGTTTATCTCCTTCTCTTTCCAGAAATATTTCTGCAGATCCTGGACCCATTCAAAATAGGAAACAATAACCCCGCCAGAGTTTGCGAGGATATCAGGCACAACAAAGATACCCCTCTCCCTCAGGATCTCATCTGCCCCCCTTGTCGTAGGGTTGTTTGCCCCTTCCACGATCATGCGGCATCTTAATCTCTTTGCATTATCTTCTGTTATCTGGCCTGAAAGCGCTGAAGGGACAAGGATCGTACACTCCAATTCGAGGAGTGCCTCATTCGTGATCATCTCTGCACCGGGGTAGCCTTCTAAGGTATATCTTGATCTCTTATAGGAAATGACGTCCGTAATATCCAGCCCGTGACTGTTATAAACCCCGCATGATGAATCACTGATTCCTGTCACCTTAATGCCTGCCGAGCATAGAAATCGTGCTGCAACCGAACCTACATTACCAATCCCCTGGACAACGGCCGTTGTACCCTTTGCCTCTATCCCCAGATGTTTTAATACCTCTATGGTAATATAAACGACCCCCCTCCCGGTAGCCTCCTCCCGCCCCAGAGACCCCCCGATGCAAATAGGCTTCCCTGTGACAACACCAGGAACCGCATATCCCCTCTGCTGACTATACGTATCCATCATCCAGGCCATGACCTGTTCATTCGTCCCTACATCCGGTGCAGGGATATCGTGGTCCGGGCCAATAAGGGGGAGTATCTCTGCCGTATAACGCCTTGTAAGGCGCTGTAACTCTCCACGTGACATCTCTTTGGGGTTACACCGGATACCACCTTTGGCGCCACCGTATGGCAGGCCTACCAGGGCACACTTCCATGTCATATTCATGGCGAGTGCTGCCACCTCACCAAGGTCTACCCCTAAATGGTAACGTACCCCTCCCTTTGTCGGACCGAGTGACGAATCATGCTGGACTCTGAAACCTTGATAGACACAGACATCCCCGTTATCCATCCGGATCGGCATGGTAACGCAAAGGGCCCTCTGGGGCAATCTCAAACGGCCCCAGATGTTCCGGTCAAGGCTTAGCCACTCTGCCGCCGCATCGAGCTGCGCCAGGACATCTCTATAAGTCGGGGTGTCAAATTCTGTGGGTATAGGTTGCATAATCCATCCAACAAAAAATCAAAAATAAAAACTTAAAAATCAATTTTGTATTTCTATCTCCATCCCGTCATACGCCAGTTCAATACCGGACGGTAGTTCCCAATTTACCTTGTCATGATTAAATGCATGGGAAAGGTGAGTCAAGACAGCCCGTTTGGGTTTGAGTTCTTCAATCACCTCAATGGCCTGGGTCAGTCCATAGTGCTTCACGTGGGGCTGATAACGCGTCGCATCTAAGATAAGAAGATCCATATTCCGTAAGGAGTTCATAGAATCATCCGGCATCCCGCTGCAGTCTGTAATATAGGCAACCCCATTCATTTTGTAGCCCAGGATAGTGCTATTCCCGTGAAATATGGTTACCGGAAATACCTTCAGGCCATAGAGTTCAAAAGGGCCATCAACAATATTGATCAGGAGATTGGGAGTCCACTCGTCTTTACCAACCCCATAAAAGACATACCCGAACTTACTCCTGATAACCTCCATGGTCTCCAAACTGCCATAGCAGGGTATAGGCCCCCCCTGTAATTGATTAAAGCTCCTCAGCTCATCTATCCCATGGATGTGGTCGGCATGGGCATGGGTGAAAAATACGGCATCAATCCTCTCAATCGTATACTTCAGGGCCTGAAATCTCAGATCTGTAGAGGTATCTATCAGTATATTTCTCTCATCACTGGTAACAAGGATAGAGGCACGGGTCCTTTTATCCTTCAGGTTCTCTGACCGGCAGATATTACATTTACAACCTATTACAGGCACACCCGTTGAAGTCCCGGAGCCGAGAAATAATATCTTCATTACCCCCATGCACTCTCTGGAATCATCAACCTCTCAACAGGTTTCCCTTTCATAATATGTTTTTCTAAGATTTCCCCCACGTCACTTGTTTTCACCCCATGATACCATACCGCATCAGGATAAACTATAACAATCGGACCCATGTGACACATGCCGACACAGGTAGAACCGGTCAGCATGACACGCCCAAAGAGGTTTTTTCTTTCCATCTCTTCACTAAACTTCTTTGCGACCTCCTGCGCCCCTCTCTCCCCGCATGACCCCTTTGGATGGCCAGGCGGACGGGTATTCGTACATACAACAACATGATATTCCGGTTTTGGCATATAAAAACCTCCTCTTTCAAAATTTTGAAAAATACGTTACCCTAAATAGAGGCAAACTGTCAAGACTGGAGAGATAATATGAAGCTTACCCAAACCGACATTCTTACCCTTATGCGCGACAAGGCCTATCGCCCGCTTCTCCTGAAAGAATTGATGGAGGTGCTCAACGTTCCAAAGAAGGAAAGTAAATCCTTCAGGAATACAATAGATGGTATGTTAGCGGATGGTCTTATCGTCAAGATCCGGGGAGAACGTTATGGACTTCCGGAGAAGATGAATCTGGTTACAGGGAACCTGCAGGGACACCCGGATGGCTATGGCTTTGTCCTATCGGATATCAAAGGGGAACCTGATGTCTACATCCCGAGAAGGAATATGCTGGGGGCAATGCATAACGACAGGGTCGTCGCCAGGATTGAGAGTGTCAAGAGTGGGGCTCGGTTAGAGGGCCGGATTATACGGATACTTGAGCATTTTCACAAAAAGATTGTAGGAAGGTTTGAGAGGGGAAAGAACTTTGGCTTTGTGATCCCTTCTGACCGCAAGGTATACTATGACATCTTTGTTGCACCAAGGCACTTCAATAAGGCAAAGGATGGAGATATCGTCGTCGCAAAGATCATCTCCTACGCGCAGAATACAAGGAATCCCGAGGGGGAGATTTTAAGGGTCCTGGGACGGCCCTCTACCGCCGGTATCGATACAGGAATCATTATAGAGGAATATGAACTTCCCTATGAGTTCCCGGAGGATGTCATCTCTGAGGCCGGGACCATCCCGGAAGAAGTCTCAGAAGCGATGATCACCGGGCGGGTTGACTTGCGAAAGCTAAGGACCGTGACGATTGACGGCGAAAGGGCGAAGGACTTTGATGATGCCGTCTCTGTCGAGAGATTATCAGACGGTCAGGTCATGCTGTGGGTTCACATTGCTGATGTGAGCTATTACGTGCCCTGGGATTCTGCCCTGGACAAAGAGGCCTGTAACCGTGGGACCAGTGTCTATCTGCCTGATCGTGTGATCCCTATGTTCCCTGAGAAACTCTCTAACCAGATATGCAGTCTCAATCCAAAGGATGCCCGTCTTACCCTTACAGCAGAGATGCTCTTTGACAGGGATGGAAACCGAATAGGCTACAAACTCTATGAGAGCGTCATCAGTAGCAATGAACGTATGACCTATACCGCCGTCAAAAAGATCCTCGAGGATCAGGATCATCAGCTCATAACAAGGTATAGTGACCTCGTGGAATCATTCCATCTCATGAAGGAACTCTGCCTCAGGCTCAGGGCAAAGCGTATGAAACGCGGGAGCATCGATTTTGACCTCCCTGAGCCAGAAATTATTTTAGATATCCAGAGTAAGACCATTGACATTGTTAAGGCAGAGAGGAACATCGCCCATAAGATTATCGAAGAATTTATGCTTGCGGCAAATGAGACCATTGCCCAGCATATGGGGAGTAAACCGATACCCTTTATATACCGTATCCATGAGACCCCTGACGAGGAGAAGGTCCTGGTGTTTAACGAGTTCATCAACAGTCTCGGGTACAGGCATAAGCTGAGTCATCAGCATCCCAAGACCTTCCAGGGGCTTTTAAAAAAATTAGAGGGAAAACCAGAGGAGACCCTGATCAATCAGCTCCTGCTGCGCTCGATGAAGCAGGCCCGCTATTCTACTGAAAACCTGGGACACTTTGGCCTTGCATCCCAGCACTATACGCACTTCACATCCCCGATTCGCAGATACCCTGACCTTATTGTCCATCGCCTGATAAAGGAGATCTCAAAGAAACGCCACTTAAAGGAAGAGAGGAGGAGTAAACTTGCCACGATACTGCAGGATATTGCGAAACACTCCTCTGAGCGTGAGAGGATAGCTGTTGAGGCCGAACGGGAGGTTGTAGAATTGAAAAAATTGGAATTTATGCAGGACAAGATAGGGGTTGAGTATACCGGGGTGATCTCAGGTGTAACAGCATT
>JAHFEQ010000023.1:17653-21199 GCA_023248395.1 Nitrospirota bacterium | reverse complement strand
GGCATTGCCACCTTAAAAGAGGATGAGATAACGGTCCTGCGGGAGATCAAGCGACTCATCATCTCCGAACTGCACCTCGATGAAGAGGTAGATGCCATTGTGAAAAGAAAGTTAGAACCCTATTCTAAAAAGTTCCCGGAAGGGACCCCCGATTGGAGCCACCAGTACACCCGGTTTTTTGATGAAGAGATGCGGAAGCGGCGGAGATAAATAAACTTCTACCCTTTCGTCTCAAAAGAGAGACATTCAGTCTTCCTCTTCAATTTCAACCCGCTCCGCAATCATTATCCCGTCACTGGTGATGTGGATATTTACCTTCACCTCCTGGCCGGGCTGCAATAATCCGCAGGTAAGAATCCCATCAGAATCATCCATAGAGATAGTTGCTGCGGTGATATCAAGACTTATATCTACTTCACCCTGTTCAGGTGAAAGTACAAGCATATCTGGCAAATCCGGGTTGTCGCAACCACTCACATCCGATACCAGACCTTCCAACTCCTCTACCTTCATCTGTGACCAGCCATGAGTCTCCATCATAGTGGGCATCGTATAGGCATGGATTTCAGGTCTTAACATGAAGGTCTTTTTACCTTCAGAAAACTCTACCTTAATAGAATCCTCTGGCAGGAAATCAAAGACTATATATTGGGTAGTGTCTTGTCCAAGGTATATATGCGGCTGAAACTCTATGTCTATCTTACCTGAGGGGACTATTAGATGTTGGGCATCACTGTCTGTGCAGGGTTTTAATGGGTCATCGGCTATCCCCTCTGGAGATTGATAGAAACAATTCTGGCCCTCGGTTGTATCAAGTTCAAGCCGCGCCTTTCCATAATAGCCTGCTTTATCCGCTGGAAGCGGGGCTAAAGCCATAAGGGCTGCGCTATCCCCCTGCAGTGTAAGAAGGTCATATTTTGCTGTACCTTCAAAGACAGTAAGCCACCTATCCTCCTCCATCCCTGCTGTCCCTTCCGATGCAGCGAGCCCTTCAGCCTCTGCCATCTTTAAAGATACGCTCTTCATGGTTACCCAGAGCTGGGACATTGGAGGCAGCGCTGCAGACGGTGGACCGGGAACATCCTGAGGGGAATCTTTGAGAAGAATACCCACCTTTCCGGATGCGCCGCTATACTCTGACGAGGCCGTACTGCCACCACTGCCACACGCCATTAGTGTAGCGGCACAAAGGGGGATCAGCAGCAACCATAATCCCTTTTTGATGGACATTTTCTTTACCATTTTAGAGATTGCTTCGCACCCTTTGGGTGCTCACAATAATAAAATAAATGCAATAGTTATACCGATTTCTCATTTATCACCAAACAGCTTTACCCGTATCTTACGGAACTTCTCATACTGCCTGGGGAAAATAGTCTTTAGTTTATTGAGATAACATCTTGCTGTCGAACTTGACCTTGAAACCATCACAATTCCAATGGTAAATGGGATAAAACCAGGAAATATCGGAAGTACAAAGCCAATAAACCCCATAGCTATCAATATCCATCCGATGATAAAGGTGATTGAACGTTTAATCATGGGATGCCAGGAGGTTCAGTTCTGCTTCTGTGATCTCTTTATTGATAATCCTGAAACCCCGTATCTCTGTCTCTTTATTGTTGTTTATAGAGATAATGATGTATATGGCGTCAGGATAATAGGCAAGTTCAACATCCGTCATTGAAGGATAGGCAGGGTGGTTTGGATGGGAGTGGTAAATCGCCTTCATCTCTATGCTGAGGGTCCTCATCTCTTTAAAGACCCGTATCTGCTCCTTCGGATCCATGAGATAAGATACCCTGGATCTGTCGTTATTGATCACCTTATAGATGTGGGATATGGTATCATCTTTCCCTGCAAGTATGCCACAACATTCGAGAGGGAAATCTGCCTTTGCATGGGCGATCATTTCTTCTGTAATGTTGGATGGTATCCTAAGCATAATGGAGGGCCGTGTGCTGTCTGCTATCTTAAGTTCACGCTGAAAAATGCCCAGGTGCAAGGAAGGACAAGGATTTGAGCCCGAGACGTACTTCCTGTACGTTGAGGCTCAAATCCGTAGTCCTGACGCCGCAGATGGGCATTTTTCAGCGTGAACTATCTTAGAACACAGCTCTGCTCATAATCAAGGAGCTTTGTTATCTTTTGCTCTTTGCCGCATAAAAGACAGTTTGGATCCTTATGTGTCTTCACCTTTAGAAATCTCATCTCCAGCGCATTATATATTAACAGGTAAGAGGCGAGGGAGCTAATCATGCCGATGATCTCTTTGATAGCCTCTGTAGCCTGAATCACACCCACAGTACCTGCCAGTACGCCGAGAACTCCGGCCTCCTGACAGCTTGGGACAAGGCCGGGTGGAGGCGGCTCAGGATAGAGACACCTGTAACAGGGATGCCCATCGTGAGGCTTAAGTGTGGTGACCTGCCCTTCGAATCTAAAGATACTGCCGGATATCAGGGTCTTGCCTAAGAAGAAACACGCGTCATTCACAAGAAACCTGGTAGGAAAGTTGTCTGAACCATCTAAGACGATATCGTAATCCTTGATGATGTCCATTATATTCGCAGAGGTTAATTTCTCTCTGTAAGGAATCACTTTAACATCGGGGTTCAATGCCTCCAGGGTCTCCTTAGCAGAGTCTACCTTGGGACGGTCGAGAGTCTTTGTTGAATGGAGTATCTGCCTTTGAAGATTTGATAAATCCACCACATCATGATCTATGATTCCTATGGTGCCAACACCTGCTGCTGCAAGATAGAGTGCCACAGGAGAACCGAGCCCTCCAGCCCCTGTGATAAACACCTTTGATCGGCAAATCTTCTTCTGCCCCTTCCCTCCCACCTCCGGGAGGATAATATGCCTGCTATATCTTTTTACCTGCTCGTCAGTAAATTCCATGGATTTTACCTATTCTATAATGTTTCTTTCTATCGGCTCTACCTTCACACCCTTCAACTTGAGGGATTTTACGGCACTGTCTATCTCAGCGGGATCTCCCGTGAGTTCAAGCTCGACCCAGCCAGTCTTCTCCCTGACATCGGCCCTTCTTATGTTCGTAACCACCTTAAACTCATGGCCTATATTGTAGATAATGGGCTCTTTTATCTTTTCTTCAGGAAAACTAAGCCTGATCTTAAAACTCGCCATGATACACCTCCAATCATCTGCCTTTATACACATCCCCCGGCTATTGCCGGCACAATGGAGATCTCGTCCCCATCCGCAAGAGCGGTCTCTTTACCCTGTCTGAACCTTATGTCTTCCTCATTTACATAGATATTCACAAATCTTCGCAGGTTCCCCGACTCATCACACAACCTCTCTTTTATCCCAGGGTATCTGCCATCAAGATTATCTAATAATTCTCCAATGGTCTTCCCTGCGCCTTCTACTTCTCCTTTTCCATCTGTCAATTTGCGTAATGGGGTTGGAATCCTGATCTTTACTGACATGTTTATCTCCATCTTATTTTATCCTGTTTTCTTTGATATGAAGTGCCGTTTCAAAAGAATCCAGGGAGGGCTCTATCCTTACCACATC
>JAHFEQ010000023.1:0-17553 GCA_023248395.1 Nitrospirota bacterium | reverse complement strand
GCATGGGCCGCCACAGAATTTGCAAGATTCCCTGTTGAGGCACAGGCAACCGCTGAAAAACCAAGCTCCCTGGCCCTTGTAATGGCAATCGCTACTACTCTGTCTTTAAAAGAGAGCGTCGGATGATTTACCGTATCATTCTTTATATAAAGTCTTTTAAGGCCAAGCTCTGCCCCAAGGTTTTTGGCCTCTATGAGGGGGGTAAACCCTGCATACAATCCCACAGTGGGATGGCCCTCTATCGGGAGGAGATCTGCATAACGCCACAGGCTCTTTGGGCCGTTCTCAATCCTTTCGCGGGTAATGTGCCTTTTGATCTCATCGTAGTTATAATCTACCTCGAGAGGCCCAAAACAGAACTCACAGACATGAAGCGCAACAGGGGGATACACCTTCCCGCACTCCCTGCACTTTAGTCCTTTTATCTTCTGTTTTAATATGTCAGATACTGCAGACTTCTTGTTCATAATCTATGAGCTCTTTAATCGTTGGATGATCCCCACATACAGGACACCTGGGATTCTTCCTTATTTTGATCTCCCTGAATTCCATCTTCTGCGCATCAAATGTCATCAGCCGGTTGGTAAGGGGCTCCCCTATCCCCAGGATCAGCTTCAATGCCTCCGTAGCCTGTATCGTACCGATAACCCCGGCCAGGACGCCGACCACACCTGCCTCCTGACAGGTCGGCACAAGGCCTGCCGGCGGAGGACTATTAAACACGCATCGATAGCAGGCCGTCTTATGCGGAATAATGGAATAGACCTGGCCTACAAATCTCAGTATCCCGCCATGCACAAACGGCTTGCTGGTAAAAACAGCGGCGTCATTTGCCAGAAATTTTGCGGGAAAATTGTCTGTACCATCGATGATAACATCATACTCTTTAAAAAGGCCTATTGCATTTTGGGAAGTTAAAAGCCCCTGATAGACATTCACCTGCACATCAGGGTTGAGGGCCTCGATCTTCTCCTTGGCAGATATCACCTTTGGCTTATCAAGATCTGACGTATAATGAATGATCTGACGCTGCAGATTGGAAAGGTCTACCACATCACCATCAATAATCCCTATCGTCCCTATCCCGGCTGCCGCCAAATAGAACGCTGCCGGCGAACCCAAACCACCGGCACCGATCACTAATACCTTCGACTCGCATATCTTCTTTTGCCCCTTCCCTCCAACCTCTGGAAGGATGATATGCCTGCTATATCTCTTGATCTGTTCATCGGTAAAGCCCAATTAGCCTCCCATCAATTCTATGTTCTAAAATACTTCTCTATACTAATATATCTTTCACCCGTATCCGGCAGTACTGTTACCACATTCTTACCGGGTCCCAATCTCTTTGCCACCGTCATCGCCCCAAATACATTCGCCCCTGATGAGATACCGACCATAAGCCCCTCTTCCCTCGCCAGCATCTTTGCTGTTTCAAAGGCATCATCATCGGTCACAGGGATTATCTCATCGATAATATCCCTGTTTAACACCTTTGGGATAAAACCGGCACCAATCCCCTGAATCTTGTGCGGTCCAGGAGAGCCACCAGAAAGCACCCGTGATGACGCGGGTTCCACTGCCATAATCTGTATATTGCTGTTATGCCCCTTCAGCATCTCCCCCACCCCGGTGATAGTTCCGCCTGTACCTACAGCCGCAACAAATGCATCCACCTTACCGTTCAAGGCATCCCAAATTTCAGGGCCTGTCGTTCTTCTATGGACCTCAGGGTTTGCAGGATTCGAGAACTGATCCGGCATAAAGTAGGTAGGATTGTCCTTGAGCAGCCGCTCTGCCTCCACAATAGAGCCCTTCATCCCATCAATAGCCGGTGTCAATATCACCTCCGCGCCAAAGGAGGATAGGAGCCCAAATCTCTCTGTACTCATACTCTCTGGCATGATCAAAATGGCCTTATACCCCCTGACTGCCGCTACAAGGGCCAAACCTATTCCGGTGTTGCCACTCGTTGGCTCTACGATAGTATCCCCTGGACATAACCTGCCTGCCTTTTCAGCGGCCTCTATCATACTAAGACATATGCGATCCTTGATACTTCCCCCTGGATTACAGGACTCTAATTTTGCATAAATATTTCCACCCGCCTTCTGTGAGATCTTTCCTAACTTAACCAGAGGGGTATTGCCTATTAAGGTCAGGGCATTATCGCATACCTTCTTCTTCATCTAACTCCTCCTCCCATGAAATAGAGAAATTCTACCTCGTCACCTTCTTTTAAAACGGTCGTTTCATAACGTTCACGTTCTATCATCTCAGAATTAACCTCTACTGCCACCATCCGCAGATCAACACTCCTCGATTTAAGAAGGTCCAGGACTGTAGCCTCCTGGACATCTTCAGCCTTGCCATTTATTTTGACATGCATACGTACACTACCCCTCTCTTTGAGAAAGACGGACAATATAGGACTATTTAACATAGCAAGAATGCTTTAAAGTTGTCAAGAATTATAACTTTTATGTGCATCCGCCAGAAGTATTCTATTAGGTGTGGATATTTTTATTAGGATTCGTCAAACCCTAACATTGAGGAGGAGGAGTCGGCATGAAGTTCATGGCTATCCCAGGCTGAAAGTGCATCCCCATCATGTCGAACTCGCCGACCGCTACATGCCGCAACCAGTACCCTTGGTCTCCGGGATGGCCTCCGTGCCCAAGCTTTTCTCCAGCCGGCGCCTTCAGGCTATGGAAATGGACGAAACCGGTCTTCCCTCCTTCAGGCTGATCACTGGCGCAAAACTTCCCCTTAATCCCTTCTCCGATAAAGATCAGTTTGGCATCAGCCTCTGAGAGGGGTTTATCAAAGTGGAAGAACCGGATCTCTCCTTTGCCTGCCTCCATCCATATGTGATCTGGCAGAGGGGGGTTAAATGGCGCAAATGTAAACTGGGTGGCCAGTGTCGGGCCGACTCCCTGGAGCGCTGATATGTGAAAGGCCAGCGTTGTATCTACTCCCTGGATCGCGTTTTTTATAGACGGTTCCTTTACAGCACCGTCTATCCCGCCAACCAGCCAGAGCAGTGCAACCCCCATTGTTATAAGATAAACAGAGCTCTTCATCTCATACCTCCTTTTCATATCTGAGGATATACTCATTGTCCTCTTTATTAGGTTATCAGGGCAAGAAGGGTTAGTAAATCACTCAAAAGGATACTTTTAAGCTACTGAAAGGGTGTTTTTGGATCACTAAAAAGAGGGAGAATATTGTGCCTTACGATTAACCCTTTACCAGGGCGCGGGTGGGGCCGTTGCCCCCACCCTTTATTAAAGGATTACTCTTACAGCTTGACATCCCTTTCCATAGGATGCTACGTTAGGGTTGCATTCAATAGACTCGGCTTTGGATGGGGTATATGAATAAAAAACTGGGCATATTATTATCAACGTCACCAGGTAATAAGAACATCGAGACTGTCATAGGGCTTGTCCATGCAGCTATAAAAAGTAGCGTCAGTGTATATCTGTATCTGATTGATGAGGGTGCGGAATGCATTAATGACAGGAGACTGGTTGAGTTGACAAAGAACGGACTTAAACTATACGTATGTGCCTATGGGGCACAGAAAAAGGGAATAAGTCCAAGTGATGTCGCGACATTTAGTGGCCTTGCTACATTGTCTGAATTGACTACTGCATGTGATCGATTTATCGCCTTCGGATAGTTCAGGATAGTTAAGATGGCACCAAAGATAGTATTTCTCATACGCAGTAACCCGGAAAAGAGCCACAGGCCTGCAGAGGCAATACGAATCGCGGCAGGGCTGGGGATTGGCAAAAATCCTCTTAAGATTATCCTGTCAGGTGAATCACCGCGCATCCTGTCGGATGACGAGGAAGATCTTGTGGATATAGAAATAATAGAAAAATTCCTCCCCCTTATAAAAGAATGGAACATCCCGCTTTATGTCGATAAGGATTCTTTGGCGCATATTGATTTGAAAAACAGCCCCTATGATTTTCGTGCGGTGGGTCCCGAGGAATCCTCCGAACTTTTGGCAGGCGGGCATTATGTCTTTGTATTCTGAAAGGCTAAAAAATGAAACCAATCCTTCATATCGTCAAAAACTCCAATGACAGGCAGGCTATTGAGGTAATAGAGAAACAGGCCAACGACAATGCCTATGGGGTTACAGTCGTGTTTATCCAGGATGCGGTATCCCTGCCACCCATACCTAATCCTAATGTTAGGACATATGCCCTGGTGGATGATGTCAAAGGCAAGACAATCTCATCTGATGTGACCCCTTCAACAGAACTGATCCGTTTTGAAGATATGCTCAATTTAATTTTTAGTGTCGAATCGATTACCGTATGGTAGTCAGGTTGGGTTGATTATTTTGCCCATTATGTTAGAATGTCGAACAATTTAAGGAGGGGGCATCCGTGGATACGGAAACGGTTCAGAAGGTCTATAATAATTATGCTGTCTTTTATGATATTCTCTTCGGGATAATCACAGATCCTGGCAGGGCCTCAGCTATCAAACGCCTTCAATTAAGGCCAGACGATAAAGTACTGGAAGTAGGCGTAGGGACAGGTCTATCCTTCCCCTTTTTTCCCTCCTATTGCCATATCACAGGAATAGACCTGTCAGAAGAGATGCTCCGGCGGGCACACAAGAGGATAGAAACCCTTAAACTCTCACATATCGCTGTAGAGAGGATGGATGCATCGAGGATGGCCTTTGCGGACGACTCCTTTGACGCCGTATTTGCGGCCTATCTGATAACCGCAGTTCCTGACCCCTGGGGCGTCTTATCCGAAATTAAGCGGGTCTGCAAAAAAGGGGGGCTGATCGTGTTAGTCAACCACTTCAAAAGTAATAACAGGCTTATCTCTTCTGTAGAAACAACCATCTCCCCTTTTTGCAGCAAGCATCTTGGGTTCAGGACAGATCTCTGTATCTCTCTGATACTCAACGACAGGGAGTTAAAGTTGATAGACAGGAGGCGTCTCTCGCCTATAAGCCTCTGGGAAATTGCCGAGTTCCGGAATATGAAGGGCCAACCATGGATTTAAGGGGGTAATCGGGAATAACAACATGGCCAGGAACAATATCTTCGATGAATTAGATGATCTTCACTGGGAAATGGAGCGGCTGTTTCATAGTCTGGTCAATCCAAGACACCCATTTCACCTTCTTGCGGATAAAAGATGGAGACCTCTTACGGATATGTACGAGGCAGACAAGGAGATTGTTATCAAGGTTGAACTCCCCGGGATTGAAAAAAAAGACATATCCCTCACCCTGGAAGGAAGGCAACTGGTTATCCGTGGCACCCGGAATAATCCCCTTCAAAAGTGCGGCATTGTATACCACCAGATGGAGATCAATTATGGAGAGTTTGAACGCATACTGATATTGCCACAGGCCATTGAGTCAGAACATATCAAGGCTGAACTTAAAGAAGGTTTCCTCTATATCACCATAAAAATGGCGAAGACGACGAAAAGGAAAGATTAAACAGTGATCGTATCAAAGATAAAAGAGAAGGTATTCAGGGGCGCTGAGGATAAGGCAGTCATCGCAAAAGATGATATACCCAACACCCTCCCCATCATCCCTCTGAGGGAGACAGTCATCTATCCATACACCGTAATCCCGCTCCTTGTATCCGAGGAGAAGTCCATAAAGGCAGTTGAATCTGCCATGAGCTCCCACCGCATCGTTGGGGCTTTTGCCATTAAGAACAGAGATGTTGAAGAGGTCGGTCCTGAGGATTTGTACTCTGTAGGGACAGCGGCGATTATCCATAAGATGCTCAGGATGCCTGAGAAGGGAATGGCCCTGATCTTACAGGGGGTGGTAAAGATTTCCGTAAAGGACTTTATATCAGATGCCCCATTCCTGAACGCATCAATCAATGTGCTCATTGAAGAGCCTGTAAAGAACACGCGTATAGAGGCACTGATGAGGATGGCCATTGCCCAGACCCAGAAGATGATGTCCCTTGCGTCTTATCTGCCAGAGGAGTTGCAGGTCACCGCGATGAATTTAGAGGACCCGCTGAAACTGGTTTACCTGATTGCAACCATCGTCAGGATGAAACTCGAGGAACGGCAGGAACTCCTTGAATTAGATACTGTGGAAGAAAAGCTAAACCGCATCGTTACGATACTCACGAAAGAGGTCGATCTCCTTGAACTCGGGGGGAAGATACAGACCCAGGTACAGAGTGAAGTGACCAAGGCACAACGGGAGTATTACCTGAGAGAGCAGCTTAAGGCCATCAGGCAGGAATTAGGGGAAACGGATGAGAGGACTCAGGAGGCCAACGAGGTGAGGAGCAGGTTAAAAGAGGCAAAACTTCCTGAAGAGATCATGAAGGAGGCAGAGCGGGAGGTGGAGCGCTTAGAAAAACTCCCTCCGGCCTCCCCGGAATATAACGTGATAAGGACATACCTTGATTGGATCATAGAGTTGCCATGGAATAAGGGGACCGAGGACAACTTAGACCTTGCCCGCGCCCAGAAGATATTAGACGAAGACCATTATGACTTAGAGAAGATCAAGGAGAGGATCATCGAATATCTTGCAGTACGGAAACTCAAAAAGGATATGAAGGGCCCTATCCTCTGCTTTGTCGGTCCGCCTGGAGTGGGAAAGACCTCTCTCGGACAGTCCATCGCGAGGGCGCTCGGCAGGAAGTTCATCCGCATGTCTGTCGGGGGTATGCGGGATGAGGCAGAGATAAGAGGCCACAGAAGGACTTACATCGGCGCACTGCCAGGCCGAATTATTCAGAGTATCCGGAGGTCAGAGTCAAACAACCCTCTCTTTATGATAGACGAGATCGATAAGGTAGGGATGGATTTTCGCGGTGATCCTTCTTCGGCGCTGCTGGAGGTGCTGGACCCGGAGCAGAACTTCTCCTTCCGCGACCACTACCTGGATCTCCCCTTTGATCTGTCAAAGGTCCTGTTTATCACAACGGCGAATACCACTCAGCCGATCCAGCCCGCCCTGAGGGACAGGATGGAAACACTGTTCCTTGCCGGCTATACCGAGGAAGAAAAGCTCGGCATTGCATTGAATTATCTGATACCGAAAGAACTCAAAGAGCATGGCCTGACAACCGAAAATATCGAATTTACAAACGAGGCACTTCTTAAGATCATCTCTGGTTATACCCGGGAGGCAGGCGTTAGAAACCTGGAGAGAGAGATCGCCCATGTCTGTCGAAAGGTTGCAAAGGATGTGGCTGCCGGGAAGGCAGAAAAGATCAGAGTAGAGACCGATGACATCCACAAATACCTCGGATCTGAAAAGGTATACCCGGAAGTAGCAAAGAGGACAGCGATACCGGGTGTTGCCACAGGGCTTGCATGGACTGAGACAGGCGGTGATATCCTCTTTATAGAATCGACACAGATGCCGGGTAATAAAGGCTTTACCCTGACCGGCCAACTCGGCGATGTCATGCAGGAGTCCGCAAAGGCAGCCTT
This sequence comes from Nitrospirota bacterium, assembly GCA_023248395.1. Taxonomy (GTDB): domain Bacteria; phylum Nitrospirota; class 9FT-COMBO-42-15; order HDB-SIOI813; family HDB-SIOI813; genus JAHFEQ01. The sequence continues at coordinate 10,084 of JAHFEQ010000023.1, read as the reverse complement.
AAGTTATGTCCGTTCGAGGGCAAAGGAACTCGGTATCGATGAAGATTTTTTTGAGAAACACGATATGCACCTCCACGTCCCTGCGGGCGCTATCCCGAAGGATGGTCCCTCCGCCGGCGTCACGATGATCTCCTCGCTGGTCTCTCTCCTTACCGGGAGACCTGTCAGTAATGAGGTGGCCATGACCGGTGAGATCACCCTTACAGGGATCGTCCTCCCAATCGGTGGCGTAAAAGAAAAGGTCCTTGCCGCAAGACGGGCCGGGATAAAGACCGTTATCCTCCCCAAAAGAAACGAAGCAGACTTAGAAGAGCTCTCTGAAGATCTCAAGAAGAATATGAACTTCGTCTTTGTGGATACCGTGGACGAGGTGCTGAAGGCGGCGCTGAAGTAATAAATAAGGGACACTTCTTATATTCCTCTTCAGATTAGGCCGTGTCCCCATCATTGTTTCCCTGTTTGACAAAGGCATCCCTTCAATATATAATTCTTTAAAACTTAACAATATTGTTAATTTATATGGAACTGGAAATAGCGGAAAGGCAGGCCAGAAATCTCAAGATTGACATCACGCAAGTGGTCAGGGAGTTCTGGGAGGTTCTGATCCTGAAGGGGGTCTTTGACTCCCCGGAAGGAAAATCTCTGATCTTCAAAGGTGGAACGGCATTAAGGCTAGTCTATGGCTCACCGAGGTTCTCGGAAGACCTCGATTTCTCTCTTACCAAGGATCAGTTAAAGGGTAAATTCAGACCTCTTGTCAAAAAGATTATCTCTCCCTATTCAGAACTTACGATAACGGATCTGGAAGAAAAATATTACACCTACCTCGGCGAGATTAAAGTGAGTCAGGAATATCTACCTTCCCCTCTCAGAATCAAGATTGAGGTGTCCAAAAGACCTGTGAGGGGTTATAAATCCGATTTGGCGATGATCTCCTCCCCTGTTTCCACACTCCAATGCCTGGGGAGGGTGGCTGCGCTGGAACAACTCTATAAAGACAAGATCGCCTGTCTTAAAGATCGGGCAAAACCAAAAGATGTGTTTGACCTGTGGTATATCTGTCAGAAACTTAAAAGGCCCTATGAGGTTGGGAGTATCTTAACACCCAAAAAAGAACTTGTACGTGATCTGCGGAAATATCTTCCGAAGGATTTCTGGCCTGTTATAGAAAGGTTAAGGTCATGAAGTCCATAGAACTGATGAAAATCCTGGAGCGCATTAATAAGCCATTCTACTCCATTGCAGACATAGAGAAGATTACGGGTGTGTCCAGAAAGAGTATTTATGTGACACTGAACCGATTGGTTGAAAAAGGAATTTTGGAGAGGATCGGTACAGGAATCTATCGCCTCTTTACTGCTAAGGTTTCCGTCGAAAAAATCGCTGGATCCCTTTACATGCCGAACTATTTGTCCTTTGAATCCGCACTTTCAAGACATGGAATTCTCAATCTTATCCCCTATACATTGACCTTTGCTGCACCGAGAAAAACCAAAAGATCTGTGATTGAGGGGAGGGATGTAGAATTCAGACAGATTAAAAAAAACCTTTTCTGGGGATATGAGATCCAGGGCGGAATTTATGTCGCAAAGCCCGAGAAGGCGTTTCTTGATCTTGTTTATTTTGCATCCAGGGGAATAGCCTCAATCGATTTAGACGAAATAAATCTGAAAAAGCTTTCGATGACCACAGTAAAAAAGTTTTCAAAAAGATATCCGGAGTATACCCGGGTGTACTTGAACAAGCTTATCTTACGAACTTGATCAAGTCCATAATGTGATTAAATCCCCATTATCTCTTTTTCTCAAATCTTGTCTTGAGCGCAGTGAGTTGATCGGACAGGCTCCGGGGGGCCCGCGGCTTTCTGGGTCTCTTTTCTCTCTCCCTTTTTTGTCTCTGTGCCTGCCGGCGAAAGAAGGGCCTTTCTTGAAAGGGAGATCCTTCTCATAGTCACATCCACGGAAAGGACTTTTACCTTAACCACTTCCCGAACCCGCACGGCTTCTTTCGGGTCCTTAATGAATTTATTGGAAAGCTCAGAGATGTGAACCAGGCCGTCCTGCTGGACCCCGATGTCCACAAAGGCGCCAAAGTTGGTGACGTTGGTCACGGTCCCTTCCAGTACCATCCCTTCCTGAAGATCCGTAATCTCCTTCACGTCTTTTCTGAAGGTTGCGACAGCAAACTTCTCACGAGGGTCCCTCCCGGGCTTCAACAGCTCTTCCCGGATATCGCTCAACGTGTACACCCCGGCCTTCTCATCAACAAACCGGTTCATGTCGAGGGACTGAATGACCTTTACGTTTTCGATTAGCTCAGCGATCTTTAATCCCAGGGATGAGGCCATCTTTTCCACAACCGGATACGATTCAGGATGGACTGCCGTGGCGTCCAGAGGGTTTTCCCCCTTTTTGATCCTCAAAAATCCGGCGGCCTGCTGAAAGGTCTTCCCGCCAAAGCCGGAGACATTCAAGAGCGACTGTCTGGAGGGAAACGCCCCATGCTCCTCCCGGTATTTGACGACCTTCCTGGCCACCGACTCGTTGATCCCCGCCACATACCGGAGAAGGGCAAAGGATGCGGTATTCAGGTCCACCCCGACCCGGTTCACGCAAGACTCCACCGTAGCATCAAGCCCTCCTTTGAGTCTCTTCTGATCGACGTCATGCTGGTACTGCCAGACCCCAATGGACTTTGGGTCGATCTTCACCAGCTCGGCCAGCGGGTCCTGGAGCCTTCTGGCAATGGATATGGCTCCCCTCACTGTAAGGTCCATGTCAGGGAACTCCTCCCTGGCGATATCCGAGGCCAAGTAGACAGACGCCCCGGCTTCATTGACCACGGCACAGAAAACCCCTTCCACCTTCTGCTCCCGGAGCATGTTCCTGACAAAACCTTCTGTCTCTCTGGAACCGGTCTCGTTGCCTATAGCGATGCCGGAAATTTTATACTTCTGAATCAGCGTCATCAGGGTCTTTGTGGCGCCGGCCACATCATTCCGAGGCTCTGTAGGGTAGATGGTCGTATTTTCCAGTGGCTTCCCGGTCTCACTGATCACAGCCACCTTGCATCCGGTCCTCATACCCGGGTCTATCCCGATGACCGTTATCGGTCCTGCTGGAGGCGCCAACAGAAGGTTCTTCAGGTTCTCATCAAAGACCTGAATCGCCTCCTCATCGGCTCGCCTCTTCAGGGCGAGACGGACCTCCGTCTGGATGGACGGATTGAGGAGCCTTGAATAACTGTCCTTTATTGATTTTTCAAGGTAAGGGGCAAAGACAGACCTGGAATCCCTGATCATCTGCCCATTCAGATAGGAGAGGGACTGCTCCTCATCTATCTCTATTGAAAATGTAAGGACCTTCTCCTCCTCACCCCGCCGGATCGCCAGCATCCTGTGAGAAGGGATGAGCGCTACAGGTTCCCTGAAATCGTAGTACATCTCAAACTTCGTCTTTTCCCCTTCCCTGCCTTTGAGCAGCCGTGACACAACCAGGCCATCCCTGAGCATCATCTCCCGCAATCCCTTCCTGAAGTTGGCGTTCTCAGCGACCCATTCGGCGATGATATGCAGGGCGCCTTCCAGCGCCTCATCGGCTGAAGCAACCCCCTCTTCTCGTCGATATCCCTGATCTGTACCTCTTTTAAATCCCCTGTAACTTCCTTCCGGTACCTGGCGATGAACGGAACAGTCCCTCCCTCTTCCAGTAACAACGTGGTCTCCGCAGCCTGACGCGGGGTAACACCGACCTCTTCAGCAATCTTTTTCAGGATAATTTGATTTCCAGGAATCTCCATTTATCTTCCTCCAGCCTTTAAATATCTTTACAAGGGCTTTTCATCTTACACAGAAAAAAATATAAACCAAGGGGTTGACCTCACTTCATTGAATCGTGATAGAATTCTCTTTGAAGGAGAGATATGTCGATCCGGCACACAGGTTTCATCTTTATCGTTACCCTACTCATTGCGTTATCCGCAACGGAGCCTGCCCTGTCCGGTATCGAAATCACCCCTTCTATCAATGATCGTTTTGGCGGCGGGTTTAAAGATACCCATACGGATACGAACATCAATCTCGACGAATCTGCAGGCTACGGTCTTGTGCTTGATTTCGACATTCAGCCTGATAGACAGATCGAGGTTTACCTGAGTCGCCAAAGGACAACGATGTCATCCGGCGGACCATTCACGGGCAACCCGCTGTTTAATGTATCCGTTGATTACTACCACATCGGTGGTCTATACCTATTCGAAGGGGAACGTTTCTGGCCGTTCATTTCAGGAACACTGGGGCTCACCCGAATGGATCCGCAACGTGCAGATCTGAGGAGCGAAACTCGCCTCTCAATCGCCCTTGGTGGAGGCGCCAAGTTCTTCTTCACGGAGAGGCTGGGCATCCGGCTCGACCTCCGCGGTATCTACACCGCTCTCAACTCCGACGCCTCGATCTTCTGCGCCGGTGGCTGCGCGGTCCAGGTGCGCAGTAACGGTTTTATTCAAGGGGAACTCGGAGCCGGATTGATTCTGCGCTTTCAGTGAAGGGCTTCCGTCCGGCAAGAGCAGCGCTCTCGAAAACCGGCATCCACATCTCCTCCCCGACCTCTCTGTCCAGCTTGCATCCTTTGCATCATGAATTGGCGTTTGGGAAAATAGGTGTGGAAAACGCAGCCAGGGCTTCTTCATCCAGTATCTTGCTGTCCACCTTGAGATAGGCGATGCCCTCCCCGGCGATCACCACAGCCTCGGCCACGCCCCGGACCTGGGTCAGGCGCGCGACCAGACCTTGCGCCTGGGCTTCATCGAGCCGGCCAACGTTCAGCAGGTAGCTGGTAAGGAAGCGCGGTGTCTTCATGGTGACGGCGAAAAGAAACCAGACCAGCGCCATCAGGGTCGTGAAGCCGAATACGCCCGCCACTCCATGCCGTCCATACAGCCAGCCGCCGATGGTGCCGCCTATAAAAATGCCCAGAAATTGTGAGCTTGAATACACACCCATGGCCGTACCCTTGCCATCGGGAGGCACCATCTTCGAGATCAATGACGGCAGACTGGCCTCCATGAGGGTGAATGCGGCGAAAAACACGATCAACGCCACTATCGCGGTGACCATGCTGTAATGCCACTCCATCAATGTCAGTTCAGCCCCAGCCAGCGCCAGGATGGCGCCGAGAAACACGGGTTTTATCTTGCGATGCTTCTCCGCCAGGATGATGAAGGGGGCCATGGCGATTACCGACACTACCAGCACCGGCAGGTACAGATACCACTGGTGCTGCACATCGAGGCCCGAGGCATCCCTGAGCGCAATCGGCAGGGCCACGAAGCTGGCGGTGAGAATCGCATGCAGGGCCAGAACGGCAAAATCCAGCCGCAAGAGCTGGCCGTCAGTCAGCACTTTTTTGAACAGGGCCGGGACCGGCTCGGCGTCGCGATGCAGGCGCATCTCCGCAGGCCGGGGCACCACGGTTATCAGAACCACCTCTCCTGTCAGGGCCAGACCGCCCGTCAACCAGAAAATGCCGTGCACCCCGATCCAGCCGTTCAGCACCGGCCCCAACACCAGCGCCAGGGCGAAAGAGGCCCCGATGGTCATACCGAGCATGGCCATGGCCTTGGTGCGGTGCTCCTCCCGGGTGAGATCGGCGATCATCGCCAGGATGGTGGAACCCACCGCGCCGGCGCCCTGGAGAATGCGACCGAAAATTACTCCATGGATAGAATCCGACATCGCGGCAATCGCACTGCCCATCGTGAAGATCAGGAGTCCAAAGGTAATGACGGGCTTGCGTCCGATGCGGTCGGACAGCATGCCGAAGGGGATTTGGAAAATGGCCTGGCTGAGCCCGTAGCCGCCGAGCGCAAGGCCGATGGTGAGCGGCGTGACACCGCGCAGACGCTCGGCATAGACCGTGAATACGGGGTAGATCATGAACAATCCCATCATACGCATGGCAAATATCACAGACAGGAACATTGTCGATCGGATTTCAATGGATGTCATGCGACTGAGATTACTACCAGAAGATTGTTTCAACGGTCGGTCCCCCCTCTGCAAGGCGTGATACAAGTCATCCTTTCGTCAACAGTTGAAATAATATCATGGATGGTGTAGATTCCAAACGGAAATTGTTTTTACATCTGTCGGCTTAAAAAATCAAGGGCGAGAAGTTTATCCAGGTTTAGAGAATATGGTGAACAGATGCAAATGGGTCGGGAATGACCCCCTCTATATTGAGTATCATGATAAGGAATGGGGTGTCCCTGTACACGATGATAAAAAGTTATTTGAATTTATTATTCTCGAAGGAGCACAAGCGGGTTTAAGCTGGATAACCATTTTAAAAAGACGTGAGAACTATAGGAAGGCGTTTGCTGATTTTGATGCAGGAAAAGTTGCGAGTTTTAATGAAAAGAAAATAAATGAATTGTTAACGGACCCTGGCATTATTCGGAATAAGTTAAAAATTCAATCAGCCGTTACTAATGCACAGGCATTTCTTAAGATACAGGAAGAATTTGGTTCTTTTGACACCTATAGCTGGCAGTTTGTCGGGGGTAAATGCAAGGTCAACAAGTTAAAAACAATGAACGAAATACCGGCAACATCAAAAGAATCGGATGCCCTCAGCAAAGATCTAAAGAAGAGAGGTTTCAAATTTGTTGGATCAACGATAATTTATGCCCATATGCAAGCCGTAGGTATGGTCAATGATCACACTATGGACTGCTTCAGATACAGGGAATTGCTGGACAGCGTCATGGTAAACACTAAGATTTATCCGCGTAGCGGAGTCAAACACCATGAGGAGTCGCCATGATCAATATTTTTTCCTGTAATTAATGCTTCCACAAATCGTCAAAATATTGTATATTTCTATCGTTAATCTACAATGGGAATAGACTAGGAGAAGACGACATTTTTAGACATAGATTCGATATTTATAACCATGATACCTTGCAGGATTCTGTCAGTGTATTTGGTTACGTAGTTCAGGAGACTATAAGTTGGAACTAAAAAGCGAAACGAAAGGGTCGAATTTAGATGATGAAACACACACAACCACTTGCTGAGGTCTTTGGGCACCTTATAAGTGATCAGTCGAAAAAGGCAGTCAGGTACCGTTCAAATCGTCTTTGTCCATTCAATAACAAAGTTCCCAATTGCACCAAAGACAAAGCCAAGAACCCCCTCGGTGTATGCAGTGTGTTCCACGAGGGGTCGCCAGCGATAACCTGCCCTATCCGGTTTAGAGAGAATTGGCTTATCACCGATGATGCTGCTTCTTTTTTCTTTGATGATGGCACTGCATGGAGTTCACTTACAGAAGTCCGCCTGAACGATGCCAATGGAAAGTCGGCTGGCAATATTGACATTGTTCTTGTCGCATACGACAACAATGGAAAAATCCTCGACTTCGGGGCTCTCGAAATACAAGCGGTTTACATTTCCTGAAATGTTCGCGACCCATTCGAGTACTACATGAAAGATCCCAAAAAACGCGGACAAATGGATTGGTCAACTCAGCCTAACTATCCACGTCCAGACTATCTTTCCTCTTCCCGCAAGCGACTCGCCCCACAATTGCTGTTTAAAGGCGGAATTCTTCATTCGTGGCAGAAGAAAATAGCCGTAGCATTGAACAAGTGTTTTTTTGACACACTGCCTCCCTTGACAACGGTGGATAAATCCAAAGCCGATATCGTATGGCTAATCTATGATCTCGAGATGGCCAAAGAGGGTGATCAGGACAGGTATAAACTCACGAAACTTGATGAAGTGTTTACAGAATTCGCTCCAGCATTGATGTCGATTACCACTCCCGTACCGGGGAACATCGACGACTTTGTGAAACTGCTTCAGGAGAAGTTTGATGAGCAACTTGAAACTCCTCCGACGAACAAAACAATTGAAAGGCCATTTTGAAATGAGGTCAGCCAAACAACAATCATTATTCCCTGAATTGTATGAGGATATAGTATTATCCCCTAAACCGGTTAATATCGCCTCTGTCCCGCAAAGAAGTCCCTTCCGCTATCCAGGCGGGAAAACATGGTTTGTTCCGGTATTCCGAAATTGGCTTGCGAATCATTATCCCAAACCTGAAATCTTGATTGAACCGTTTGCTGGTGGAGGCATTATAAGCCTCACAGCCTTGTTCGAGAACCTCGTCTCGTACGTCGTGATGGTTGAAATTGATGAAGACATAGCTGCGGTGTGGCAATCTATAGTTGATGGGAACGCGGAATGGCTGGCGAAAAAAATCCTTGATTTTGACCTGACCAAGGAAGCCGTCATAGAGGAAATATCCAAAACTGGCGTCTGCATAAAAGAGAAAGCGTTTCAGACCATTTTGAAAAATCGAACGTTTCATGGCGGGATATTGGCTGAAGGGTCAGGTTTTTTGAAACATGGGGAGAACGGCAAAGGAATCCGTTCTCGCTGGTATCCCACAACACTTGCTAAGCGATTTGATAATCTAAAACTTGTTGCGGATAGGATTACATTCCGTCAAGAGGACGGACTGGGAGTTATTCGAGAGTATTCTCAACGTTGTGACGTGGTGTTTTTTATCGACCCTCCTTATACGGCTGGTGGAAAGAAGGCAGGCAAACGTCTTTACCGTCATTTCAACCTCGACCATGAGTGTTTATTCACCCACTGCGAATCTGTAAAAGGCGATTTCTTGATGACATACGATAACGCAGATGAGGTCAAGACAATGGCAAGAAGGCATGGTTTTCAGATGCGCCTTATTCCTATGACGAACACTCACCACGCAACAATGGAGGAACTGGTTATAGGAAAAGACCTGACATGGATGGATGGTTACCCAGCAGTGCATGAGCCTGTAGCTGAATACAAAGCTGCTAATAGGAAAAAAAGAGTCCCAACAAAACGCCGCACCTGACGGCCATTCCACTAACGCATTTTTGACTGTAACAAACAGTTGAAAGAAATTAATGAAAGACATGTAGATTACAAGCGGTAATTGTTTTTTTGTCAAATAGCCGTAAAATAATACGGCGATTAGACCGTCTAAGTATAAGTTAGCTATCATAATGCAGCAACAAGGAGAGTAGTTTGAGAGTTCCAGCTGTTTGCGACAACTGTGGAACAATATTTCCCTCCTCATTCGAGGTCGAAAATTCCACCAGTATATCGTTTAGTGGATGCGGGGCTGGACCATGCCCGGCCTGTAAAGGACAAGGTCACATACCGGATGGCATCTATAACTTTATTGGAAATACCATCGAGTTACTAAGTGGTCCGTCCAGGACGGTAGCTGAATTAGAGCGATTGGCCGCCATTCTAAAGCAAGCAAGAGAAAAAGGCACATCTCTTGAAGAAGTAACTAATGAAATTGAAGCGCATGTACCAGAGTTATCATCGTTGAAAGACATATTGCCTAAATCAAGAATTGAGTTGTATGCATTTATTACGATTATAATTTCCATAATTGCGCTACTGCTCGGGCAATTATCAAAGGACGAGACACAACGAATAGAAATTAACAATAACAATGTGGTGAACAATATTTATCAGCAGGTGCCTGTGCCATCCGCTACGTCAGTACCTAATAAGGCATCAACCCAAAGCAAGAAAATTGGGCGAAATGAACCTTGCCCTTGCGGAAGTGGTAAGAAATACAAGAAATGCTGCCTGAACAAGAAATAATGGCCAACAATCACATTAAGTTTGCTCCCTGCGGTCACCAGATTTCGCTAACGCTCGGCTGCTTATGTGAGCGTTATACTCCATTTCACTCCATAATTATCAAATTACTAGGCTTTGTTTATTTGAGTAGTAGGTGTAATTGTTAATCGTGCCTTATCCTGACACTGCCTGGCAGGGCGATTAAAGAGTTTGAAAATAGTGGCAAAAGGATATATCATGATGACATGAAGAATTTATTGATACGCTGGTTGATCAATGCGGCCGGTCTTATCATTGTTTCAAAGATCATCCGTGGCATCCATATCGATAGTTTTGTCACGGCACTGGTGGCGGCGGCAATACTGGGGATTATTAACGTCATATTACGGCCGATTATAATCATCCTGACCCTTCCCTTAAATATCC
>JAHFEQ010000074.1 GCA_023248395.1 Nitrospirota bacterium | reverse complement strand
ATCCGTTATCTCCATTGGATCACGGATCTCGCCACTCCTTATTTCAGCGCCAAACAATCTATCAAGCAGATCTATGTCAGCAGGGAGTGAATCTATCGTAAAGATTGGGTAACCATATTTTTGTATCTCTGTGAGAATGTCATGATTTAACCCTGGATCATTGTGGTAGGGTCTGCCAAGCACGACAACACCCACCTTACCTTCTTGTTCTATCCTGTGAAGGACCTCTCTTCCCTTTTGCCGGAGGGTGGTTGCACAGTCTGTGAGGGCCTTGTAGCCTGCAGCTATCGCCTCTCTGTTTTCTCTCTTATGGATACCAAATAGCCTGGAGGCAAAAAGATACATCTGTCTTTCAAACAACGCTGGCTCTCCCATATTCAGATGGGGATTTAAAAACTTTATATCATGTTTTAAGAAGAGGTCTTCTTCCTTCGTAAAAGCAGCCCTTACAACCTCCGGTGTTGCAGCAACAGTAGGGCAGGTAGCACTGTCTATTGTATGTTTAAGCTCTGAAGGGAGATTCAGTAAGATGGGGAAGAATATGACATCAGGCCTGATCTTTTTCGCATATAAAAGGTTGTGGATATGGGAAAGTGCCACTTTACTCGGGAAACAGGAGTCAATTGCTCCCCGCCTCGATCCGTCTTTGTACATCTTCTCATCCGTGTAGTCAGAGAAGATGATATTCTTGTACGGTACTCCTATGCTTTCAAAATAGGTTATAAAGAAGGGGGCTACAGAGTACATATTGAGTGTTCTGGGAAAACCGATTTTGAGACTGCGGAGTGGGGAGTGCAGAGTGCGAGGTGAAAATCGTGTATTAAACACTTCCTTTGAGGCAACCTCAGAGAGGTTGGGATATCTCTTCTTGAGGCTATCAGACTTCTTTTTTATCTCCTGTACCTTCGCTACATCTTCAGCCAGCCCCTTTTCGCACGTGGCGATGATATAACGCCTGGTCTTATGCTGGAGGGGGTGTAGGATATCTAAAAAGGTGCGCGGACACTTGTTCTGACAGAAATGACACCGTGTTGATTCATCCCTGAGGGCGCTGAAACTAACCTCTCCGGCGGCATCTAAGCCGATGAAAGATGTCTTTCCGTTACCCACAACCCTTATTGCCTCAAGCGCTGCCCCGATAGCCCCACTCTCTCCGGTATATTTATGTACATAGATGGTTGCATCCGGGACCCTGGATTTTATAAAATCATACTGAGCCTTTACGGCAGCAAGGTTATACTGTGTACCCCCCTGGAGAACAAAAGTCCTTCCAAGCCTTCTTAAATTAGGCTCCTGCACCACATAGAGCCAGATATTCTTTGGAAGCACGTGCGCAAGCCCGGCCATGATCTCTTCTCTCTCCCACCCCTGCTGCTGAAAATTGACGATATCGGATTCAAGAAAGACCGCACAGCCATAATGAAACAGAGGCATGCGTTCTGCCATAAAGGCCCGTTCTGAATATTCTGCTACATTAAAACCAAATCTCCCGGCAGTGCTCTGAAGGAAGTATCCATTCCCGGCGGAACATTGAGTGTTGAGTTTAAAATCCCGCACCTTGCCGTCTTTAAGAAAGATCACCTTGATATCCTGCCCGCCAACATCGACAATGACATCTACATTACTGAAATAGTAGAGGGCTGACTTTGTATGGGCTACGGTCTCTACGAGGGCAGTATCTGCATTAAAGCACTCCTTAAGCATATCCTTGGCATATCCGGTCGTTCCAACGCCCATCACGTCAAGATAGGCGCCTTGTGATGCTACCTGATTCGTTAAATCTCTTAATATCTCTTTGGTGTCATCAATTGGATTCCCCTTTGAGAGTCTATAGGCCCTGGCAAGGAGTTCTCCTTCTCTGTTGAGGATCACACCCTTTGTAGATGTAGACCCACCATCGATACCTACATAGGCGCACACGACCTCTCCTGAGGAAAACTTATAAGGGGAGAAAGGTTCCTTCCTGAACTCTTGCAAGAACGCATCAAGTTCTTTATGGCTTGCAGCGAGTCCGCTTATTCCCCCCTTTAGATGGGTTTTCTTATTTCTCCCGGACAAGTGTTCTTCTAAGTCCTGCGCTCCTTTATACTGACCAACGGCAGCCTCTTCGCTTCTTCCATAAATGACCGATCCCATTGCAGCGTAATACTGGGCATTTGAAGGAACATAGATCAGGTCTTCTCTCGTACCCCCTTTTGCTATGGGCATTCCCCGTTCATCCCACATCCTTTCGATATGGTGTTGCCAGGCCTCCTGCAAGGCGGGAATAAAGGCATTTGGACCGCCTAAGAGAAGGACAACGGGCCTTAATGTATTTCCCCTTGTTAAAACACTCAAATTTTGCTGAACAACAGCCTCAAAAAGGGAGGCCATCAATTCTTCCGGTGGTATACCCTGTTTCTGAAGACTATTGATGTCTGTTTCCGCAAACACTCCGCACTTTCCTGCGACAGGATGGAGCCTGATGTCTCTGTACTTCAGCGTGCTTATCTCCCTATGTGAAAGGTTTAGTTTGACCGCTATCTTATCGATAACTGCGCCTGTACCGCCGGCACACTTGTCATTCATGCTGGAGAGCTTTCTCCTGTTCCCTCCCCCGGAATCCTCAACCCAGATAATAATCTTTGCATCCTGGCCGCCTAATTCTATGACTGAGCCTGCCTCAGGGTGGAGTTTTTCTACAGCAAGAGAGACGGCATTGACCTCCTGGACGAACTTGGCGCCAATAAAGGGCGCGATGGTCCTGCCACCACTACCCGTAATAAATATTCTTGATCGATCTAATTGACCGTTGAACGTATTCTCTATAGAGTGAAGCAATTCGAGGACTTTATGGTGTTGCCTTGTCTCATGCCGTTGATAATCACACCAGAGAATCTTATCTGTAGAGGCATCAAGGACTACGGCCTTTACTGTTGTGGAACCTACATCAAGGCCGATGAAGAGCTGTTCTGATCCCGGATATTTATTGAACATGTGAAACGTCTCTCTCCTGAAACCCAGATATTGTAGATTTATCGGGTAACTACATTACTCTAAACAAACAAAATTAGGATGTTAAACTGTCTTGAAGGTTGATGCTGTGCCAAAGGTGTAATTAATCAGTAGACTGACATGTCAGTCTACTCGTTTTAAAATAAAAGTCAAGATTTTTTTTGCATTATTTTTGCATTAGGTATGGTGGTAGTTCCGGGTTTTTAAGACCATGAGTACCAAAGTACAGAACCTCTTCGACGATGGTGTCTATCTCTGATCCGCCTTTTCGGGTCCAGGTAAAATGTTCTATCACCTCTTTTATACTCCCGAGGATACAGTATGAGGATACCCTGGGATGACACTCACGAATGAGTCCCATCTTAATCCCAAGTCTGAGGGCATCTTCAATTTTGTGTGCTAAGCTATCATAAAATTCTGTAATCTTCTGGTCAGACTCTTCATCAAGGCCCGTGGCATGGCGTAACAATATCCTGCTTAGGTCAGGGTTTTCGATCAGTAGGGTAAATACCCGGGTCAGATTTCCCCGTAGCTGTTCCAGGGGGTGAGGCCGATCATTTTCTATCTCTATCTTTTTAATGCAGCGGTCCAGTTCTTCAAGGAGGGCAGTCAGGATACTATTAAAGATCTGTCTCTTGTTTTCAAAATAGAGATAGAAGGTGCCCCGGGCTATGCCGGCCTTTTTTATGATATCCGATATACTTGTATCGTGATAGCCCTTATGGGAGAATATCCCTATTGCAGCCTTGAGGATATCTTCCCGACGATTCCTTTTAAGCATTCCTTTTAATGTCCTGCAATTGTAAGCCGACCAACCTTTATTGTTGGAGCGCAGATCTTCTGCCTGAAATCAAGGTCATTTCCCACCATCTCTATCTGCATGAGCATCTCTTTTATGTTACCGGCTATCGTAATCTCTTCAACCGGGTATGTCAGTTCGCCATTCTCTATCCATGTTCCCACAGCACCCCGGGAATAATCTCCTGTCACTGGATTGAACCCAAAGCCGATTAACTCCGTAACATAGAGACCTGAGTCTACAGATTTTATAATATCAGAAGGGGAGTAATTCCCAGGGTAGAGATAAAAATTGGTGGGGGCTACTACAGGCGGCTCACTGGGACTGCGCGATGCATTTCCCGTAGAGGTGAGGTTTAATTTTCTTGCAGAATATGAGTCGAGGAGATAGCTTGTTAAAACACCCTTTTCCACCATCGTTGTCTTCCGGGCTGCTATTCCCTCTGCATCAAAGGGTTTGGAGCCTATTCCCCACGGTATTGTCCCATCATCATGAATGGTCACATCAGGAGATGCGATCTGTTTATTTAACATCCCCAAAAGGAAAGAGGCCCCTTTATAGATAGAATATCCTGAAAGGGCCATGCACAAATTGCTGAGAAGGCTTGAGGCCGTCTCAGGATCAAATACTACAGGGGCTTGCTGAGTATGTACCTTTCTTGCCCCAAGGCGTCCTACAGTGCGCATGGCCGCTTGTTCACCCACATCGGCAGGTTTATCCAGCCTGACAAACTTCCTTTTTGTAGAATACCAGTGGTCCCGCTGCATCTGGCCATTCATGGTTGCAATGGGAGTTACAGACAGAGAGAACGTAGAAGTCTTGTAGTCTCCACAGAAACCATTGGTGTTGGCATAGATGACGTGCGTATACCTCTTACTAAAGTTTCCGGAATCAGAGTTGGTTATCCTGTCATCATAACTGAATGCAGCAGCCTCAGCCTCTTTCGCGATCTCAATCATCTCCTCAACCGATAAATGATGTACATAGTCATCATATAAATCCAACTTCTTGATTCTCATGCCATACTGAAGCAAGGGAAGTCCTGCATAGTCATCTTTGGCAGTAAGTTTTGCAATACTGCAAGTATCTTCAATGAGACGGTCTAAAGACTCGGGTGTCAAATCTGATGTAGAGGTTATAGCACTTTTCTTATCAAAAAAGAGTCGCAGTCCGAGGGACTTGAAGTTGGAATCTGTAATTTTATCAATTGAGGAAAGGCGCACCTGTACTGTAGATAGTTCACCCTCTATGATGAGAATATCCCCCTCTGTTGCCCCCCTTTTCTTGGCCTTCTCTATTAGTTCCAGCGCTATTTCTATGTTAATATCCATACACCCTAAACCCTTATCTGGTTCCTCCCACTGTAATCCCGTCTATCTTAATGGTAGGCATTCCTACCCCTACAGGGACAGATTGCCCGTCTTTGCCACATGTCCCTACCCCTGCATCTAACTCCATATCATTACCCACCATAGAGACACGTTTAAGGATATCCGGTCCATTTCCTACTAATGTAGCCCCTCTCACAGGAACTGTGACCTTCCCATCCTCTATCAGATAGGCCTCACTTGCCGTAAAGACAAATTTTCCATTGGTGATATCTACCTGTCCACCACCAAAGGCAACGGCATAGAGCCCCTTCTGGACAGAACGTATGATGTCCATAGGTGCTGCCTCTCCTGGCAATAAAAAGGTATTTGTCATCCGAGGTAATGGAGGATGTGCATAACTCTCCCTCCTCCCATTGCCGGTGAGCGGCATATTCATAAGTTTTGCATTGAGGCGGTCCTGCAAATAACCTTTAAGGACCCCCTTTTCAATAAGTATTGTACGCTGCGTCTCTGTCCCTTCATCATCTATATTTATTGAGCCCCGTCTTTGCAGGATTGTGCCATCATCTACGACGGTACATAGTTCTGAGGCCACCTTTTTCCCAATCATATCTGTAAAGGCAGAGCTCCTCTTTCTATTGAAGTCTGCCTCAAGACCATGACCTATCGCTTCATGGAGGAGAATACCAGGCCATCCAGGCCCCAGGACGACATCCATCGTGCCAGCGGGTGTATCAACGGCCTCCAAGTTTGTTATGGCCTGTCTTGCAGCCTTTCTTGTGTAAAGGATGTAGCGGTTTTCCTCAAAGAAATATGAAAACCCTATCCGGCCACCCCCACCGTAGCTTCCGGCCTGACGTTTTCCATTCTCTTCTGCAATACAGGTAATGTTTAACCTGCAGAGCGGCTGTATATCGCCGATGACAAGCCCCTCGGACGTCACTATAAGTATCAGCTTATACTCACTGGTAAAAGAGGCCATCACATTTTTAATCCTGGGATCATAGTCCCTGGCCATCTTGTCTATTTTATCCAGGAGTCTGACCTTTGCCTCCACAGGGATGCCTGCCGGATAAGTTTCGACAGGGTAGAGGTTTAATCTTGGACTTGCGACACCCTTTAGAGGAACCAGGACACTATTTCCGGATTCAGCGGCGATGAAGCTGGCTGTCTTCGCAGCGAGTTGTATCTGGTCCAAAGATATCTCGTCAGAGTAGGCATACCCTGTCTTGTCTCCTGCAATTGCGCGTACGCCGACTCCCTGAGCTATATTTTTTGAGGCACTCTTTACAAGACCTTCCTCAAGTCCCAGGGCTTCGCTGATAACGTATTCAAAATATAGATCTGCATAGTCGGTCTTTCCACTGAGGAAATTGGACATCGCCTTTTCAATGGAATGGCTATCTATGCCAAATTTGCGCGTAAGAAAAGTTTCAGGGGTAGTCAGGTCTTTAGACATTATGCATCCAATTCATAAAAACAGGATAATAGAATATCGATATTTATGTCAACTATATTTACAAATAAGCCTGCCCATTGTAATATGGGAATGGGAATTTACAACATGATAAAACTTATCATATTTGATTTAGGCAAAGTCATATTAGATTTTTCTCACCTTGAAATAGCAGGAGGTCTTGCAAGGTATTCTAACCACCCTGCCTATCAGGACCCTAAGAATATTATGGACCATATGTTCAGCAAGGGTAATGGAATAGCTACCCTCTATGAGGAGGGAAAGATTACCTCAGAGGAGTTTTTTGGGCATATTAAAGAAACATTCAGGTTGAATATACCTTTTCTTCATTTTAAACGGATATGGAACGGGATCTTTACAGAGAATAAAGGGATTGGAGATTTAATTGAACGGCTGAAAAAGGATTTTACCCTTTTCCTGCTATCGAATACAAATAAACTGCATTTTGAGTATGTAAAGCAGAAATTTCCGGTTGTACATAAGTTTGACAATTGGATATTATCGTATGAGACAGGCGTGATGAAACCCCATCCGGAGATTTTTCATATTGCCTTAAGCAGGGCCGGGGTACAACCTGAAGAGGCAATATTTATTGACGATATTGCAGAGCATGTCAGGGGGGCACAGGTCGTAGGCATTCACGCCGTAGAGTTTAAATCAGTTGAGCAGATAACCAGATATCTGGTAACATGCCTGGGGAGAAATAATAAAGATTGATTCCAGAGATATAGTAAAAGATTCCAGTGATTAATCTCTGTAATCTTCAAAAAAATCTCTGGAATCAGATAATAGATATCTTAAGGAGAAGGCGTATGAATGAGCGAAAGGATGACCCAGTAGAGGCAGCTCTTAAGAGATTTCTTGCGGCGTTTCCTTCTGGCCCTGTAGGTGCGGAGACCGTTGGACTTCTGGAATGTCGTGGCAGGGTCCTGGCAACGGATATCAATGCCGTGATAAACTCCCCTCCATTCTCCAGGGCCCTGGTCGAAGGTTTCCTTGTAAATGCGGCAGATACAGAAAAGGCATCCGACAGCACTCCTGCCGCACTCACCATCCGTGGAGCGATAGAGCCTGGCAAGACATTTGAGAGACATTTGCCGTCTGGCGCTTGTATGGAGGTGAGCACAGGAGGCTTCATCCCTGAAGGGGCTTATGCAGTGGCAAGATATATGGATACGGCAAGATCTGAGGGGGGCATCACTATCAAACGGAGATACGATAAGGGAGATAATATAGAGGCGATGGGATGTGAGATTAAAAAGGGTGAGGCTATACTTAGATCCGGGATAAGACTCTCTTCAAAAGAGATAATGATCCTTGCCGGTCAGGGTATCTTATCTGTTGGGGTGGCCAGAAGGCCGAGGGTTGCCATCTTTTGTTCAGGGAATGAAGTGGTCCCCCCATCAGAGCCCCTCAAGCCTGGATACGTTTGGGATACAAACTCCTATACCTTATTTGCTCAGATTGAGGAATATGGTGGCATCCCTCTCTTTTGCGGGATTATGAAGGATGACTTTTCTGTATTTAAGGAAGCCCTGAGGGATGGGCTTGCCAAAGCGGATATGGCTGTCATATCAGGAGGGACCGCAATAGGCGGCAGAGAATTTATAGCGGAGCTGATCCACTCTTTTGGCGGGCCTGGTGTCGTTGTCAATGGCGTTCCCATGCGTTCAGGTAAACCATTGATTATGGGGGTCATAGCGAATAAACCGGTTGTATGCGTTGCCGGGTATCCCCCTGAATCGATGCGGGGCTTTGAGCTATTTGGGAAGCCTGCTATTGAGAGACTGCTTGGGTTGAGGTGACAAATAAATGGAACGATTCATTTCACCAGCACCCGTTGTAAGATTAGAGAAGGCATTTTCCAACCCTTTTAAAAATCTTGTAGCGACAGCGAGGACATGCTATTCCGACAAGGGTATCGTAGGGGAGGAGCAGATAACAGAAGGCCATGAGAGGCTTGCCAGGAGCATCTACAAGGCCGGACACCATACCACACTGCAACATGCCCATTTCCAGTTTACACTGGCAAATGTCTCAAGACAGTTTGTCTGGTCATTCCTGCACAGCCATCCATTTTATAACTCAGAGCAGGTCAGCCAGCGTTATGTTTCAATAAGGCCTGGAAATTTTGCAATACCTCCTTTGAAGGATGGGGCATTGGATGTATATGATAAGACTATAACCCTTCAGATGCAGGCCTACAACAGGCTTTGCGAGAAGCTATTCCCAATAGTAAAGAAGGAGTATCTGAAACGCTTTAAATCTACCCCCTCTAAAAGTTACAATCTTCTACAGTTAGATCTCCCGATCTACAAGTCAGCCAGTAAGATTGACAAGGAGGTTATAAAAAAGGTACAGGAGGTAGCCCGGTATGTTATACCGGTCTCTGCCTTTACCTACCTTTACCACACAGTCAACGCAGTGACACTCTTCAGGTACTATCGGTTTTGCAGGCAGTATGATGCCCCTTTTGAGCAGCAGATTGTTGTTGGTAAGATGGTAGAAGAGGTATTAAATAGAGAGCCACTCTATAAGACTATCCTTGAAGAGCCATTAGAGATAGAGGCGACCCCTGAATACCAGTTTTTCATGTCCCATCAATCAATGTCAGGGGCCCGTTTACAGAAGAGATTTCTGAAGGAATTTGATGCAAGCCTTGACGGAAGAATATCCAGACTGGTCGACTACAAGCAGAATAACGAGGCAATCGTTGCGCAGTCTGTCCGCGAGATACTCGGTCTCCCTTCTTCAAGATACAGGGATAAGAGAAGGCTCAGCGACCCCATGGCAATCAGGCTTGCGTTAGATCCTTCACAGAACAGGCTCTATGGCGAGACGCTGAATCTGGCAACCCTGTCCAAGCTTACAAGGGCGCTGTCTCATGCGTCATATACATTCAGAAAGAAGATCAGCCATACAGCAGACTCACAGAATCAGCGTCACAGGACTACACCCGCCTCCCGCCCCTGTCTGCATAGACACATAATAGACGGGCCTGATTATATAACGCCGGAGCTTATCCGTCAGGATAAAAGGATAGAGAGGCTCTACCAGGAGACGATGGAACAAACATGGGATGGAATCAACAGGCTGAAGGCCCTGGGGGTTAGCGATGAGTTTGCCATGTACCTTCTCCCCAATGCTGTGGCGATCCGTTTTACCGAGTCAGGGGATCTTCTTAATCTGCGGCACAAGTATGCGATGAGGCTCTGCTACAATGCCCAGGAAGAGATA
>JAHFEQ010000073.1 GCA_023248395.1 Nitrospirota bacterium | reverse complement strand
CAGGAACCGGAGTTGTCCCGGGGAGGAATCATCAAAGGTCAGGATAAGAGGCGTCCGTCCTTTTTCTACGCTGATATGGTTTTCCAGAAAGTCTCCCAGCCGGATCAGATGGTAACCTCTATCATAAAATCGTTGAAGGTCTTTTCTGAAATTTTCAGGGGTGCGGGTCCAGCGGCCTTCCGGATTGTCGATCTTATGGTACTCCAGGATCATGACCCTCCCCTGCGGGTTCGAAGAACCAGGGGAAACAGCCCAAACCGGGGACCAAAACAATATTGATAGAGGCAGGGCAAGACAGACGATGTTCAAAACTCTGATATGGATGGGTAAAATCCTCCGGGCCTCAGTGTTTCATTCCGCAATATCGCTGAACTTTGTACGCCAGTTCCTGTGGGCCTGAGCCAGGACATCAAAAAACTTGTCAACCTCCGTCTTGTTTTCAGAAATCCATTGATCGATATTTCTCCAGGATCTGTTCATAGAGTCCTGATGGCCATTCCCTGTCTCAGATACCCTTTTTATTTCACGCATAGTGAGTTCTATCGCGTAATATTGTTTTGAAACCGTTCCTGGATAAGAGGTCTTCCTGATCTCCTTGATATCTACAAACATAAGGGAATAGGATTGCTTCTCATGATCCCCATTCTTCTGGCAGGTTACCCCTGCATCTGAGACCTTACAGCTTTCCCGTCCCCCGCGGGTTGAGAGAGAAAATGTCCCGTAGTTTTTGCCCGCCTTCTTTGACTCTTCTATCCTTTTCTGACGCTCTATCTGTAACCCGCGTTTTGTCTCTTCCTCTTTGCTCTTTGCCACTTCTATTTGCTGCATCTCTTTCCGTTCTTCATCAATTTCCATCCCGGTGAGGGGAAACGGTTCTTCCGAGTATCCCAATTCCATACCGTCATAACGCCAGCCGTCATCACCCAGCGCAAATGCCGCATATCCATGCCCGCCGGCAACCATGAACCGTTTCCAGAGAGACGGCACTTCTGAATGATACTGCCACGTAAACTGTACCTGTTTAAATTTCATACCCAGATTCATCTCCTTAATCTCCGTAATCTTAACCCTGATATCCGCATTCTGTGAGGAGATCAAAAAGTCTCCGGTTCCGGTGCGTTTTAAGGAGGTTAATTTCGATGAAGTGGCCCGGGCCTTTAAATGGCCGTCCGCATCCCACATCCCCTGGGCTATGCCTTTCTCAAATCCCCCCTTTTGCAGGCGGAAGGTAAACCTGGCCTCTTCTTTCACGATGTGACTGTAGATTTCCCGCTCAGCAATCGCAGGGTCAATATCCTTATACCCGGCAAATGACACAGGTGTCCGGAAAAGAGATAAAACCGTAACCACTGCAAGAACGTAAATCATTCCCGGAAACCTCCTTTAGTTTTTTCCCATAGGCAACCTGGGTTAAAATAGCAACAGAATATTTTTTTGTCAAATGAAAGGCTATTTGTCCGGTTTCCTGATGGCGCCACAATATGACTTGCAATTTTGCATTTGAACTGCAAAAATACAGACTCCCCACCGGGACGTCTCTTTCTGGCACTTCGCCTACATAACGACTTACCTTGAGCGTGACGTCCGCACCCTTCGACAGGTCGGTGACCTGACACAGTCATTGGTTATAGAAAAAAAAGACAGTTGATATAGAATGGAACAAAAGCTTTTCTAAAGAGGTAATTATAGGGACTTACCTGAGATATATGGGAGGTAAGGGATGCCCTCCGGCCACGGCTAAGAGAGGCAATCCTGCAAGAGGTCAGTTATGTCCAGGGAAAACGTCCTTGCCCATGAGTATTTCGGTATTGACTATAACATCATGCGGGATGTTATCGAGAATACTATTTGAATATATCTTCCGGTTTCAATCTTGCCTGTCTTATTATGGCCTTAAGCAGACCGGGACCGATAATCTTGCCGGGATGGGCCGGAATGGTAATTTTGCCCGGCTTTTCGGAATGTATATAATGCTGGTGGCTTCCTTCGGAGCTATCGAATACAAAGCCATGCTTTTTAAGTATCTTTATAAGCTGCTTAGCAGTTATTCTCGGCAGCCTGGGACTCAAGCTGCTACCTCAATAACAATTTTATAGGCTTCTGCTGATTCAGAAGGTATGGGTTCCCCCGCCTTTTTAAGAGATTTAATATGAAGTGCTATCGCCTCCTTGATATTCTTCTTTGCTTCCTCAATGGTCTTGCCCTGAGAAAAACAGCCCGGTAAAGAAGGGACGACAGCATAATAACCCATACCATCCTCTTCCGGGATAATTTCTATTGTATAGCGATATCTTGTTGGCATACTCACCCCCTTAAAGATTATTACCTCATATATACCACAATGACATTGTCTGCTACAAGGAGCATCTTTAAATTCCTTTTAATCCTTTTTGTTTGACCCCATTACAGTAATTATGCTATTGATTCGTAATAATCATCCGATTTCATTGCCTATCCAGGGCGGACGCAATCATCCGATACTCATCCGACCAACTGTCGAAACCATCTGATAATCTTCCTATTTTCTATTAAAACATGACAATGAAGGTTCAGCTCAAAGAACTTACCCTTAAAAAATTGCCGGCCGATATCCTCGCGGCGGCCTGACGCAATAACTTTTCGTGATTAATTCTATGCCGGCATCAGCAGCGCCACAGCCCTCGGCGGCAGGTCATAGCCATCGAGCGGCGGCAGGTACATTGCCTCAACGTCATAGACCGGATGCCCCGGTATCCCCCAGTCCTCTCTCCCACTTGTAACCTTATTAGTCTCCACAGCCCCCCATACACACAGGAGTCATCAGGTACGGATTTATTCCGTGGAATGAAATACCTGAATCCCTGAGAAGGCACCGAATAAACGACCCTCATTTTAAATGCGTTATCAGGCATTCCTGTGCCGGCAGACTTCCTGCGGCCCGGCTCAAGAAAGACCGCTGCACAGACCTTCTTTCCACTACTGACCATCTTTATGATAATAGCGGTCTTAGAGACCCTGAAACGCTCTGACAGTGAGGGTACAGATTCGCCTTCTCATGCCTCTTTGCCCTTATCCATATGTACTCAGCACAATCCGGAAAGAATGTATGCGCAATCTCATGACAAATGGAGAAGTTTTGCCGCTCATGTTGCGTAATGACCCTGTTTAAAAGGATGCTCAGGCGTCCATCCCCTGCAGGAACTATCATCGCATCAATAGAGGAGGGCAATTCGACAGGCACAATCTTAATGCCGATCAGGCATGCAAGAATTCCCGGATCAAATGGAGGACCGCCCCATCCAAGTCCCATCGCATACCGTACAAGCCCTCTGGCCTTCTCCCGGATGATCTCCTCCGGAACTGCCTTCCTCCCATGCAGGGCCTTACACTCTTCAATCAACCTCGCTACAGACGGGTGACTCCATCTCATTTACCACCTGTTACCCTGCTTATCGTCTCGCACTGATACGCCCAGTCCTCTTTGCTCATCTGCCCCTTTTTCCTTGTCTTGATCTGCGACAGGGCCTTGATAATATCCTCAGGCACCGGCCTTCCCTTTCTGCGGCCCTCTTCAAGAAACTCCTCAAGCCCCTTATTTCCCCATGACCATAATCATGGAATGGCTTCTGGCATTCTCTGAAGGCCTGATAGAGCAACATCAACAATGATATATAAAATAAAGTTATTGATATATATATATAATTTATTTATATTATACTTAAATTGAGCCAAGTGGCTCTGGTCTTTGACAGCCTAAATATAAAGCTCATTGCCTGGATTGCTTCCTCCTTTCGCGTCGCAGGGGAATAAACCCTGCTATCTTGGTTGGGGCAGATGGAGGGATCATACACGTGAATGTGGCTATGGGTGCTTGAGATATTGTTTTATTTTAAGCATCAATCATAGACGCGGTGCATTACTATATCTTATAAGCTGGCATGTTACTGTCACGAAAACGATGATTCTCTTATACGCCAATCAAGTTCATGAGAAGTAGTGATTAAGAGTGCTTCTCTTTCAATAAGGGAGGGTCCGACACAGCTCGGTTATGATATCGTGATGTGAGAATCAAGACCCGGAAAGGAGGTGAGGCAAGTGAGCAAACGACGCAGACGATACAAAATCGTCATGACTGTTGAGAGGATCCATGAGGTTATGGAGTTTTTACAAGTCCGTTTATCTCATATAAACCTCTCTTCTCAGGAACGACGTCATATCGAGGGTACTCTTAAGGAGTTAAAGAAGAATTTTGAGAATTCCAATACTGCTTATGTGTGGATTTCCCATGAATTAGTAGAAAACATTCTTCAAGACCTGTTAAGAGTATTTGAATCGTATGACGAAGATCGTAAAAAGTAAAACCCTCCCTTTTCTTAAAAAATAATCTTAGTCTTAAGGTATCCTTATATGATTAACTATGGTACTGCAATAAAACGTATCCGCCTGGAGTTGGGCATTAAGCAGACGGATATAGCTGACAAGACCGGAATAAGTGCATCTTACCTCTCTTTAGTTGAGAATGGTAAGGCCACACCGAGCATGTCTGTTCTTAAACAGATTGCTGAGGCTATGGGGATTCCTTATGAAATAATAGCATGGGAGGCAATTGAGCCCCCTGAAGAGCTAAGACCGGAACAGCGGCAGGCATTCTTACTTGCCAGGGCAGTGATAAACGATTACTTGCAAAGCCTGAAAAAAGGCACTTCAAGGGTGAAATGAGTGAAGGTCTCCGAAATCTCAATTTAGATTCACTTCCCAATTATCTGAATGTCAGCCGGGAAAACCTCGATAAGATTTTATCCAAACCAGAAGCATTCTATCGAAAGATTCAAATCGAGGTCAAAGGCAAATCCAGAGTAATTTGTCCTCCCAAATCACCATTGAAGGAGATCCAGCGGACTATACTCCGTGGCATTTATGGCCATGTTCGATGGCTTAGCTGTCTTCATGGCGGAATACCGAAGAAATCAGTAATATCAAATGCACTTTGTCACCTTAATCAATATCTGGTTGCCACATATGATATTTCTGATTTTTTCCCTAATACCACGAATAAGATGATCCACGAATGTTTCATATCCATGAATTTTGAGCAACATATTTCACATATATTAACAAGATTAGTCTCTGTAAGTGGGACCTTACCCCTTGGTGCCCCAACCAGTACAGCCATTGCAAATTTAGTATATCGTCCATCGGACATTCTCTTATTAAAATTATGTAAAAAACATAATCTGACTTATACGCGATATGTGGATGATATTACTATTTCAGGTGGTTGGGACTTTAAACATTTATCACAGGCCATTAGAGGAGATATTGAAATACTTGGCTATAAGATCAATTCCCGAAAAATTAAATATTTTTTTAATCATCAACAACAAGTAGTTACGGGTCTCGTGGTAAATAAGGTTCTATCTCCAACTCCATCTTTTCTTAAGGATACAAAGATCCTGATTCATAGATGCCGAACAGAGGGTCCGGGCATTGTAGCAGATGAACATGGATTCACAATCCAGCAGCTCCGGCAAATGATTTCTGGAAGAATAGCATTTATTCGATCAGTAAACCCAAAGAAGGGACGGGCCTTGAGAGGACTGCTCGTAGGAATTTCCTGGAACGAGAGTAAAAGTTAGATAAATCGAGAGCTGAACATTAATAGAATGAAAATCTTATTTCTCGACATTGAGACAGTTCCAACACAAGAGGCTTTGATAGAGATCCCAACAAAGGATTCTCAACATGAGGCAGACGACCAAACTGTAATAAAACGATTGAGTTTGTCTGCACTTACGGCGAGAATCCTATGTCTTGGGTATTCGCTCGAACCCCCACCTGAAGCACCGGTGGATATTTTACATGGAGATGAAACTGAAATCCTTCGCAATTTCTGGAAACTTGCCACTGATGTCAGCTTATTTGTAGGGCATAATATCTTAGATTTCGACCTTCGTTTCATCTATCAGCGCTCGATCATTAATCAGATCAAACCTTCCCGTGAGATACCCTTCTCCAGATTCAGGAGCTCCCCGGTTTTTGATACAATGCATGAGTGGACAAAATGGGGACGTGACTTTGTTAAACTCGATACCCTTGCAAAATCTCTTCATATCCCTTCACCCAAGGAAGTCCTTGATGGTTCAAAGGTCTTTGAATATTATCAGGCAGGAAAGCTATCTGATATTCATGAATATTGCAAAAGAGATGTGGAAACGGTCAAAAGGGTTTATCACCGCATGACTTTCTCTGTCTTCTCCTAAGGACATTTCCTACTCGTCTTTATCTAAGACAGGGCACTGATGATTTCCATAGAGATGGCCTGCCACCCCTTCCGGACAGGGGAGGCTGCCAAAGGGAAATCTCTATTGAATATGTAACCCAATGGATAGCCTCAATCAACCCCCAGGATGTCTCCACAAATCCCCCGGCCTTGGAGATGACCTCCGGTGGGACGAACGAGAGACCATAGGATTCATGCTGGCTTATAATGATGAGGCTATACATACAGCGGCGTTTGCAATGTAGGGTAAATAATTGACTTGCATTGAAATAAAAACTAAAATGTCCTTAGAAATGCTGGGAGGAACTGTATATCCTCAACTAGGCCGAGGCGGATCTACCAGTGATTGAAAACTATCAGGAAATATTACTGACCCGCGACAAGGACATTAATTAGTGCCAACGTTTTCAGATGATGATAACTATGCTCTCTCTTATGGTATTTATGAAGCCTTGCTTGACGAAGGATTAGGTGACGCGCTCGCACGACATCCGGAGTTACGGTCTGTTTTGTCGAAGATTGACCCTGAGGAGCAACCTTCCCGCTATGCTGCTTTTGTTGCTAAGGTTATTGAAAAATCTTTGCGGCAGGAAGCCGATCCGATTGAACGACTTAACCTCTGCAACCGTCTAATCGATCTTCTTTCAAGTACTACTGAAAAGGCTTATCTTGGGAAACATAGACTTGTGCCCGGAGAAAAACCGGTTCTATCAGAAATAACGCCTCCACATTACGCTCAACAAGAAATCCCTCGTCCTGTAACATCAATTGTTGAGAGCAGCTTGTTCACGGGGTCTCCCCACGAACCGCAGCTGGTTCAAGACCTGCAGGCAGAGATGCGATCTGCTGATGCAGTAGACATATTGATCTCTTTCATCAAGTGGTCTGGCTTGCGCCTCCTTATGCCAGCCTTTGAGGATCTTCTTACGCGCAACGTCCCCGTAAGGGTCATTACTACCTCGTATATGGGTGCGTCTGATTCCCCTGCCGTTGAATGGCTTGCTAAAATGCCAAATATCGAAGTCAGAGTATCCTACGATACAGACAGGACTCGCCTTCATGCAAAGGCGTATCACTTCCAGCGCAAATCCGGGTTTTCAACGGCGTACATCGGATCGGCCAATATGTCCCACGCAGCAATGACAAGTGGGCTTGAGTGGAATCTCAAAGTAACAGCTCAAGACATGCCGCATATCCTTGAGAAATTTTCTGCGGAGTTCGAGACTTATTGGAATAGCCGTGAGTTTCTTCCTTTCAATCCTGACGACCCGTACCCTCTTCGCGAAGCAATACAGCATGCGCGCACAAAGACACCGATACCTGCAGCGTTTTTCGATCTCCGTCCTCATCCTTTCCAAGAACGGATACTCGATGCTCTCCAGGCAGAGCGCACGGTTCATGCCCACTGGAAGAATCTCGTGATCGCTGCAACAGGTACCGGTAAAACCGTTGTTGCTGCCTTTGATTTCCAGCGCTTCTTCGAGAAACGAAACAGGCAAGCCCGTTTACTCTTTGTCGCTCACCGGAGAGAGATATTAGAACAAGCATCTGCAACCTTCAGAAATGTACTGCGCATGGCCGATTTTGGTGAACTACTTGTTGGCCCCTACGAAGCAATGCGCATGGAACATCTATTCTGCTCAGTGGACATGCTGACTTCTCGCCGGCTATGGGAGCAAGTAGGTCCTAATTTTTATGACTACATCGTTATTGATGAGGTGCATCACGGCCCCTCAGACAGTTACCGTCCTATTTTCGATCATTTCACGCCCCAAATCCTGCTTGGCCTTACTGCAACACCAGAGCGTATGGATGGGAAAAGTGTTGTTTCTGATTTCGGTAACCGTTATGCTGCAGAGATACGACTGCCTGAGGCGCTTGAGGAGAAACTGCTTTGCCCCTTCCACTACTTTGGCGTTGCTGATCCGGTAGCTCTCAATGCTGACAAATTCTGGAAAAACGGTAAATATGACATTCAGGAACTGGAGAACGTTTATACTGGCGCACATGCTTTGGCCTTGCAACGTCTCGATGCTATACGGGGTGCGTTGCTGCGTTATGAGCCTGACCTGTCACGTGTGAGAGGCATCGGTTTTTGCGTGTCTGTCCCCCATGCAGAGTATATGGCGAAGATGTTTAATGAACGTGGGATAGCTTCGGATGTGCTCGTAGGCGAAACAAGAGATGACAAGAGAACCTCTTTATTAAAAGAATTTCGGAAGGGAAAGCTCACCTTTCTTTTTACCCGGGATGTGCTAAATGAAGGTCTCGATGTGCCTGATGTGAATACAGTCCTCTTCTTACGCCCTACGGAAAGTCTTACCGTGTTTCTTCAACAGTTGGGCCGAGGTCTGCGGCATGCGCCTGATAAGGATTGCCTTACTGTTCTCGATTTTGTTGGACAGGCCCATCGTCGTTATCGAATAGACAGCAAACTAAAAGCCCTGTTACCAAAGTCCCGTTATGCCATTGATCGTGAAATAGAGCTTGATTTTCCACATCTGCCGGCTGGATGTTTTATTCACCTCGATCGTATTGCACGGGATTACGTCCTCATAAATATAAGGGAAAATTTAAGTAACCTTTCCGTTCAAATACCTGAACGGCTCCAGACTTTTGAGAACGAAGCCAGGCAACCTTTGACCTTCGCTAATTTCGTGCGTTACCATGACTACGAACCTGAGACTCTTCTTGTCCGGGAAACATGGTCAGAATGGAAAGCCAAGGCACATCTCATCAAGCCTCCACGGGATCCAGATTTATCTGCCCTCAGAAGCGCTCTTTTAAGAGCTGTCTCAATAACGGGTCCACAGGAAATCAAAGCATTACGCCGGATCGTGGACAGACTTCTTCTGCACGATATCCAGGGAGCCCTGGATGATGCAGAAGATTATGCTCTGTCCATTCATTACCGGTTGTGGGGCAAGCCTGGCAAGGATATTGAGGTAGCAACTCTGAAGGACTCATTCTCGAAGCTCTCCGAGAACACATCAATTCTCACGGATCTCAAAGAAGTACTTGAATGGGCAGAGGTGGAAACACGCATCAGTGGAGTCATTCCGGAATTTCCTTTCCCCTGCTCTCTGGAACTTCACGCTCAGTATGGCAATTCAGATATCAAGGCGGCGCTGGGGATGGCGACCCTTGAATCCGCAGGGCCGACGGGAGTGGGGGTCCTTCACTTCAGGGATATCAAGGCATATGTCTTACTCATTACCTTCCAGAAAACGGAACGGGAATTCTCTCCGAGTACCATGTATGCCGATTATCCCATCAGCCGGGAACTGCTGCACTGGGAATCTCAGTCGAACACCACACAGGCCAGCGATACGGGACAGAACCTGATCCATCACAGAGAACGGGGCTACAACATCCTGATCTTTGTCCGCGCTGCAAAGAAGAGAAATGGCATCACTACCCCCTTCACATACCTGGGTTCCTCTGATCGCGTGAGTTACGCGAGTGAACGACCCATCAAAATGATCTGGCGTCTTCATTACCCTATGCCTGCTGAGGTCTTTGAGGAAAACCGGCGGGGTGGTTAATGGTGAAAAAAATTCAAGACCAGACCGTATATCCATATTTATATCCCTCTTGGACCATCTACTCCCCACCCCGTTGCCTCAC
>JAHFEQ010000022.1:19724-27630 GCA_023248395.1 Nitrospirota bacterium | reverse complement strand
GAATCCATGGGTCCGCTTTCTGCTTATATTATGCGGTCTGTATGTGATCGACATAACGCCTCCTTTTAAAACGACTAATTATAATTTAATTGGTTGAAATGTCAACATTTTTTTCTCTTTTTCTAAAAGTGGTTGAAATTTCACACCCTTACTGTTATACTAAAAATTCACAGCAGAAGGGGGCGGTTTAACCCGTCCTACAATGAGGGTTATTAAGATGCTTTATAAGAAACCACAGATTCAATATTATCCCTACGTCGTTCAGCGGGATGATTATAAGTGTGTCCGCTGTCTCGGGTGTGTTGAGCAATGTTCGTACGATGCCACATTCTATGATGAAGAGCTCGATGTCATCTGGAATAAGCATGAGGCGTGTGTAGGGTGTAAGCGTTGTGAGGCGATGTGCCCCACAGATGCCATCAAGATTGTGCCAAATCCATCAAGACCCTATGAGCATGAAAGTTGGAAATGGGACCTTGTTATGGATGCCTATCTCCAGGCAAATACAGGCAGTATCATCATCACAGGGATAGGGAATGATAAACCCTATCGCATATTTTTTGATCACCTCCTTCTCGATGCCTGTCAGGTGACAAACCCGTCTATCGACCCGCTGAGAGAGCCGATGGAACTTCGCACCTTCCTCGGCAGGAAGGGACAGAGGATAGCGTTTGATGAGAGGTCGGATGGGAACATTGTTTTAAAGACGAAACTTGCGCCCCAGCTGCAGTTAGAGACCCCGATTATGTTTTCAGCCATGTCCTATGGCTCGATCAACCTGAACTTTCAGGAGTCCATGGCAAGGGCAGCGGTTCAACTCGGTACTTACTGGAATACGGGAGAGGGCGGGCTCCATAAGAGACTATATCCTTATGCCGGCAGCGGTATTGTGCAGGTTGCCTCAGGCCGTTTTGGGGTCAGCAGGGACTATCTGAAGGCGGCTGCAGCCGTAGAGATAAAGATCGGACAGGGGGCAAAACCAGGGATAGGGGGACACCTACCAGGGGAAAAGGTTAATGCGGATATCGCCGAGACCAGGATGATCCCAAGAGGCTCTGATGCCATCTCTCCGGCCCCGCATCATGATATCTATTCGATAGAGGATCTACGGCAACTGATCTATGCGATTAAAGAGACTACGCGATATGAGAAGCCAGTATTTGTGAAGATAGCCGCAGTGCACAACGTGGCCGCTATAGCAAGCGGCATAGCCAGGGCAGGGGCGGATGTCATCGTGGTGGATGGTTTTAGAGGCGGGACCGGGGCGGCGCCAAAGTCTGTGAGAGATCATGTCGGTATACCTGTAGAGATTGCAATCGCTGTGGTGGATAAAAGGCTGCGGGATGAGGGGATCCGAAACGAGGTCTCTATTGTAGCAGCAGGTGGCGTCAGGAGCAGCGCGGATGTGATAAAGTCTATTGCCCTCGGCGCGGATGCGGTGTATATTGCTACGGTGGCAATGCTGGCAGTAGGGTGTACGCTATGTCAGACCTGTAATACTGGCCGGTGTGCATGGGGCATTACGACGAATGATCCCCGGTTGGCAAGGCGGCAGAACCCGGAGATAGCCTCAGAGCAGCTTTATAACCTGGTGAAGGGATGGTCTCATGAGTTGAAGGAGATGCTCGGGGCCATGGGGATCAATTCCATAGAGTCCCTTAAAGGGAACCGCCTGAGATTGCGCACTATTGGATTATCAGAAAAAGAGAGCGAGATACTGGGGGTGCTTCCGGCAGGGATATAAAGAATGTCATTCCCGCGCAAGCGGGAATCCAGAGTGATGGCGAGAACTGGATTCCCACTCCCCGCTTACGACCTGCGGGGACAAGTTTCGTGGGAATGACGTAATGGAGACAGTTTTCCAATGAAAAAGGTAATCATCGTAGAAGACTTCTGCATCGCCTGTTACAACTGTGAGGTGGCCTGTGTGGCTACGCATTCACAGAGTGAGGACCCTGTTAAGGCCTATAAGAGGGAGAACCGGCGTGGCAGATCGAATACAATCGTTGAATTATCAGGCCCGGTGGCATTTTCTGCCATGTGCAGGCACTGTGAACATCCCTGGTGTCTGGATGCCTGTATCAGCGGCGCGATACAGAAGCTGGAGAATGGGATCGTATATCTTGATGAAGAACGATGCGTTGGGTGCTGGGGTTGTGTACTGACCTGTCCCTATGGTGCGGCTCATCCAAACCTGAAAGGCAAGGAGAAGCATGCCTTTAAGTGTGATCTCTGTATGGACAGGCTTGAGGCGGGTCTCAAGCCTGCCTGTGTTGAGTCCTGTCCCAACAAGGCGCTTATTTATGACGAGACTATGGTAGAGGCATGAGAATGTCACCCTGAGCCGAAGGCGAAGGGTCTGAAGTGTCAGATTCTTCGGCCTGCTTTCGCAGGCCTCAGAATGACATGGAGCAGGGGATTATAGAATGAAAAAGTCAGGGCATGTTATTGTTGGGGCCAATGTAGCCGCGGTAGGTGCCATAGAGGGGATCCGCAGGCATGATACCAGGTCCCCTATCCTCACGATATCCTATGAGACCTTAGGTTCATACTCCAAGGCAATGCTTGCAGGATACATCGAGGGTGCCACTCCCGAATGGCTCGAGTACAGGGGAAAAGGGTACTTTGAGAGGATGGGAGTCGAATGTCTCTATGGCCGCAAGGTGACCGGGCTTGAATTAGAGAAGTCAAAGCTCTTGATAGAAGGGGGGGAAGAAGTGGGCTACAAGAACCTCCTCCTTGCTGTTGGAGGCATACCATTCAAACCTGTGATCAATGGTGCGGACAAGAAGGAGCTTATCTTCTCCTTTACAGAGTTCCTGGATGCCAGGCAGATCCGGGAGTCACTCTCTAAATTCGATAGTGTGGTCGTCATAGGTGCGGGGTTTACAGGGACAGAGATAGCCTACACACTCAATAAGTTAAATAAAAAGGTGTCTGTCATTGAGCTTGGTGACCGGGTACTTGTAAAGGCATTAGATCCGAGGTCATCGGGGTTGGCTGAGTCGCTCATGCGGGAAGAAGGCATCGATTTTTATCTCAATGATACGGTTGAAGAGATAGAAGGAAAGAAGAATATATCGGGTGTGCGGTTGAAGAGCGGTAAATCCATCCCCTGTCAGGCGATCATTACTGCAATCGGCGTGGTCCCAAATGGACAGTTGATGAGTAACACGGCCCTTAATTTTAACAGGGGGCTTGAGGTGGATGAATTTATGCGTACCAATATCCCGAACGTGTATGGGGCAGGAGATGTTGTAAAGGCCCTGGATATTACAGATGGACAAAAACGTCCCCTGCCGCTATGGCCTCTGGCCTATCAACAGGGTATCGTAGCAGGTGCGAATATGGCAGGCGCTAAATACCCGTACGCCGGTGGTCTTCCAATGAACTCACTAAAGTTTCTAAAAGTACCCATACTCTCTGCAGGTATCACAACCCCTCCTGATTCAGGCTACGAGGGCATATATTTTAATGATCCGAAGGGCTCTTTCTACAGGAGCCTCGTGCTAAAAGAGGGAAGGCTTAAGGGTTTTGTTACCATAGGTGCAATAGACGGGGCTGGTGTGTTAACAGGTCTTATAAAGAGTCAGTTGGATATGTCAGAGCTTAAGGAGGCCCTGCTTTATGAGAAGAGGATCGGCCTGATCCGTCTGCCAAGGGAGTGGAGGAATAAGATTTTTACAAGAAGGGATGAGACAGGCTATCATGATTAAGAACTATAGTAAATACAGCGATCCGCGGGATACCAGCGGGTGCGGTCTTGTGGGGTTTATTAACCGAGACGGCAGACGGGTGGACGGAAGCCACATTATCAAATCTCTCTGCCTGATGAAGGAACGTGGAAACGGGTTGGGTGCAGGGTTTGCGGCCTACGGTATCTATCCGGATATGGCAGACTACTACGCCATCCATATCATGATGGATGATTACAATGTCAAACCGATTGTCGAGCAGAATATATTCCAATTTTTTGTTGTCCATAGAGAGGAAGAGATCCCTACCAGGCCTAGTCCATACATCAAAAATCCGCCCCTCTTCTGGAGATATTTTGTAGAGCCAAAGAAAGAGATTATGCTGGTAGGGGAAGGCGATGATGACCTTGTAGTCCGTGCGGTGATGGATATCAATAATAATGTCTCAGGGGCCTATGTGATATCCAGCGGGAAGAATATGGGGGCCTTTAAGGGGGTAGGGGAGCCTGCGGATATCGCAGACTTCTTCATCGTCGAAAATTACAAGGCATACATCTGGATGGGGCATACGAGATTCCCTACGAATACACCCGGGTGGTGGGGAGGGGCCCATCCATTTACCATCCTGGACTGGGCCATTGTACACAATGGTGAGATTACAAGTTATGGGACCAATCGTGCCTTTCTTGAGATGTTTGGATATAAATGTACCCTCCTTACGGATACCGAGGTAGTGGCCTATGCCTTGGATTTTCTCCTGAGGCAACATAAGATGCCTCTGCGTGCCGCATTCTATGCCTTGGCAAGTCCCTTCTGGAAGGATATCGATATGGAGGCAAGAGAGAACAGGGAACTGGCAGAGGCGTTGAAGGCTATCCGTATACAGTATGCGCCGCTGTTATTGAACGGACCTTTTGCCATACTGTTCGGATGGAAGAATGGTTTAGTTGGGTTTAATGACAGGATAAAGCTTCGCCCCCTTTTTGCAGGAGAAAAGGATGAGACGCTCTATATGGCCAGTGAGGAGGCCACTATCCGGGAGATATGCAAGAAGCCTGACAGGTTATGGATGCCGAGGGCCGGAGAACCGGTCATAGGGATGATCAAGGAGGGGGTAGAACATTGCAGATAGATGCAGCCTCGGTTTACTACCGCGATCTGAACGACGAGATCAACAGGGTGATTAAGGATGGCGTCAGGCATATTATATTAAAGAATGTCAATGGCCAGCGGTATATTGGCGCCGGTCTTCAGGGAGAGGATATAAAGATAGACATCTATGGCGTACCCGGCAATGACATGGCCGTATTTATGGATGGACCTGCCATAGAAGTCTTTGATAATGCACAGGATGGTGTTGGTAATACGATGAATGCAGGTCGTATCTATATCCATGGGCATGCAGGGGATGTCTGTGGTTATGGGATGCGGGGCGGCAAACTGTTTGTCCGGGGTGACGTAGGCTACAGGGTAGGGATTCATATGAAGGCCTACATGGAGAAGATCCCTATACTGATCGTAGGCGGTACGGCCGGGCATTTCTTAGGGGAATATATGGCAGGCGGCATCATTGTATTGTTAGGCCTGGAGAAGAGGCCGGGCCAGCAACTTGCGGGTGACTACCTTGGTACCGGGATGCACGGCGGGGCTATATTTGTGCGTGGAGAAGTAGATAACAGGAGGGTTGGGAAGGAGGTCGGCATCGAGAAGCCAGATGACGCAGAATATAGTATGCTGAAAAAAGAGCTTGCGGAATTCGCAAAGGTCTTCCATCTCAACTATGATGAGATTGTATCTACCCCCTTTGTAAAGCTTTATCCAAAGACACACCGGCCTTATGGCCCCCTTTATAATTCACGATGGCACTGGCAGAGGAGTGGCTAAATATTCCCCCCCCAAATATATTTCCCCATTGACTGTTAACTTTTTTTTTGCTATCCTATTGCGTATTTTTAAATTGACCTAGGGATTTTAAGTATGGCAACCAGTAAAAAGACAGAAGAAAAATATGAGGATATAAGAAAGGACTTAGAGGCGCAAAAGTCGGCCCTGTTAACTGAAGCAGGTGTTATAATAGGCGGAGGACTAAATCCCGACAAGCTGAATTTTCCCGACATGACGGATCAGGCCGCTGCAGAGGCGGACAAGAATTTTACCTTAAGGCTCAGGGAAAGAGAGCAGAAGCTGCTGAAAAAGATTGATGAGGCACTCGACCGTATCGCTAATGGGACATTCGGTATCTGTGAGAGTTGCGGGGAGGAGATAAGTCATAAGCGCCTGAAGGCCAGGCCGGTAACAACTTATTGTATTGACTGCAAGACAAAGCAGGAAGAGGAAGAGA
Organism: Nitrospirota bacterium; assembly: GCA_023248395.1. Taxonomy (GTDB): domain Bacteria; phylum Nitrospirota; class 9FT-COMBO-42-15; order HDB-SIOI813; family HDB-SIOI813; genus JAHFEQ01. The sequence continues at coordinate 21,594 of JAHFEQ010000022.1, read as the reverse complement.
AACTTAGGGAATAGTGAAGGAGAGGATTATGTACGCAATCGTAGAGACAGGTGGAAAACAGCAAAGGGTATCTGTAGGAGATGTGATTGCTGTAGAGAAGATTCCTGGAGACCCGGGGGCATCGATAGAATTTGATAAAATATTGGCGGTGGGGAGCGGTGAAGGTGTGGTCGTTGGAAGACCCTATGTGAAGGATGCAAAGGTTATTGCCAGTATTGTCGCGCAGGAGAGGGCTAAAAAGGTCCTCATCTTTAAAAAGAAGCGCAGGAAAAACTATAAACGTACAAAGGGACACAGACAGTATTTGACAAGACTGAAGATCGTAGAAGTTAGAGCTTAAAAGTAGTCGCTGGCTTTAGCCTGCGTTAAAAGCGAAGAAGGAAGGAGGAGTTTCATGGCACATAAAAAGGGAATGGGCAGTACGCGTAATGGTCGTGACAGTAATTCCCAGAGATTGGGTGTTAAATGCTTTGGCGGACAGGTTGTTCCTGCGGGTTCAATCATCATAAGGCAGCGGGGGACGAAGTTCCATCCTGGGTTTAATGTAGGAAAAGGGAGTGATGACACCCTCTTTGCAAAGATCTCAGGAGTTGTCCAGTTTGAGCGGGTCGGAAGGGATAGAAAGAGGATTAGCGTCTACCCCGTCATGTAGAAAGAGACGATAGACACGAGCACGATACAGAATAGTTTTCTGAAATGCCCCAGGTGCTGTAATGAGAATCTGGGGCATTTTTTTTAATACCACGATGTTTGTAGATCGGCTTAAAATTTTTGTTCAGGCTGGAGATGGCGGGAATGGCTGTGTGAGTTTCCGGAGGGAGGCGTATGTCCCCCGTGGAGGCCCAAATGGCGGAAATGGGGGTAAGGGCGGGAGTATCCTATTAAAGGCCTCGTCAGACTTGTACACCCTGATAGACCAGAAGTATCATCAGCATTATATTGCCCCCCGTGGGGCACATGGTGAAGGTAAAGACAAGTATGGCAGAGCTGGAAAAGATATTGTAGTCAGGGTGCCGGTGGGTACTATGGTGTATGATTTTGAATCGAAGACCCTCATAGCAGATCTGATTCAGGAGGGGGAGAAGGTCATTGTTGCACAGGGTGGCCGCGGTGGACTTGGTAACGCGGCCTTTGCGACCTCTGTAAACCGTGCTCCCAAATATGCCCAACCCGGGGAGAAGGGGGAGACGAGATGGCTCCTCCTCGAGCTTAAATTATTAGCGGATATTGGTATCATCGGTCTTCCCAATGCAGGGAAGTCTACGCTGATATCCTGCGTGTCTGCGGCAAGGCCAAAGATTGCAGACTACCCATTTACCACCCTTAATCCAAATTTAGGGGTGGCAAGTTATGGGAGGGATAAGAGCTTTGTCATGGCTGATATCCCTGGCTTAATCGAGGGGGCCCATGAAGGGAAGGGACTGGGTTTTCAGTTCCTGAGGCATATAGAAAGGACCTCCATCTTATTACACCTTGTCGATCTCTCTGATAGTATAACCGTTTCCCCTGTAGATACCCTTGAGGCAGTCAACAGAGAGCTCGGGCTCTATAGCCCCCTCTTGTTAGAGAAACCACAGGTTGTCGCAGGGACAAAGATTGATGCCATGACAGAGGAGGATCATCTAAAGACCCTTTCACGGTACTGCAGGAAGAAGAGGTTTAAGTTTTTTGCGATCTCAGCGGTTACAGGAGAGGGTGTGAAAGAGCTTGTAAAGCATCTTGGCAAGGAAGTGGAGAAGGGCAGGAGTAAGAACAGGATTTTCGGATGAAGATCTCAGACAGACGAGTTACAGCCCTGAAAGATATCAGGCGTATTGTTATAAAAATTGGTAGCCGAGTCATTGCGTCGACAGGGGAGGGGATTAACTCC
>JAHFEQ010000022.1:6667-19624 GCA_023248395.1 Nitrospirota bacterium | reverse complement strand
AGAACAGGATTTTCGGATGAAGATCTCAGACAGACGAGTTACAGCCCTGAAAGATATCAGGCGTATTGTTATAAAAATTGGTAGCCGAGTCATTGCGTCGACAGGGGAGGGGATTAACTCCCGGCGTATGAAGAGGATTGTGCGGGAGATTGTGGAGTTACATCAACGGGGTTACGAGATCGTCATAGTCTCTTCCGGTGCGATCGTTGCCGGGATGAAAGAACTTGGACTTCATCATAGACCGAAGGGGATCCCTCTTAAACAGGCCGCTGCCTCCATAGGACAGAGCAGGGTGATACAGTTGTACGAGAGGTTATTCCGGGAATTTAGCCTGAAAGTAGCACAGGTATTATTAACCCGTGATGATATTGATGACAGGAGGCGTTTTTTAAATTCAAGAAATACCCTCCTGACCCTGTTGTCCTATGGAGTAGTCCCGGTGATCAATGAAAATGATACAGTAGCAATAGACGAGATAAGATTTGGAGATAATGACCTCCTCTCCGGTCTTGTCACAAACCTTGTTGATGCAGATATACTCATTATTCTCTCTGATGTCGATGGGCTGTTTACAGCGGACCCCTCTGTAAATCCCGGGGCAACCCTCATTCCAGTGGTCGAAGAGATAGGCAAGGATATAGAATCTATCGCTGGTGATTCTATATCCATCGAAGGGACAGGGGGGATGCTATCAAAGGTAGAGACTGCTAAAAAGGTCGCAGAATATGGTATTCCCACAATTATTTTGAATGGTAATGTGTCAGGTCTTTTGGAAAAGGCATTAGACGGCCATGAAGCAGGGACCATATTTTTGCCAAAGAAGTCACGCCTTACAAGCCGGAAGCACTGGATCGCCTACGCACTCCCTGCCAGTGGGAGGTTGATTTTAGATAATGGGGCAAGGGATGCCCTGTTGCTGAAAGGGAAGAGCCTCCTGCCTTCAGGGATTGCAGGCATTCAGGGTGAATTTGAGATTGGGGATGCAGTGACGTGTGAGGATGCCACAGGGAAGGCCTTTGCTAAGGGGTTGACCAATTATAGCTCTAAGGAGATAGCAAAGATCAGAGGAAAAAAGACAGGTGCAATAGAGGCCATTTTAGGATATAAAGATTATGATGAGGTAATACACCGGGATAATTTGGTGATATTCTGAGGGAGACACAGATGGATATCAAAAGCTATATTGCAGAGAAGGGGAAGAAAGCTAAGGAGGCAGGCCGGAGGCTTGCGACTATTTCTGCTACGATCAAGGATAATGCCCTTCTTGCAATGGCCGATGCCCTGGAAAGAGAGATAGACAGGCTACGGGCAGAAAATCAGAAAGACCTTGAAGCCGCAGGAAAGAAGTCCCTATCCCCTGCACTGATCGATCGATTGACCCTTAACGAAAAGCGGATAAAGGAGATGGCAGAGGGGTTGAGGGAAGTCGTTGCATTGCCTGATCCCGTAGGGGAGATTACCCGGATGTGGAAACGCCCCAATGGGATGCGTGTCGGGAGGATCAGGGTGCCTATCGGGGTGATCGGAATTATCTATGAATCCAGGCCAAATGTCACGGCAGACTCTGCAGCATTGTGTATCAAGTCCGGAAATAGTGTGTTCTTACGTGGCGGATCAGAGGCCATTCATTCCAATAAGGTTATTGCTGAGGTCCTCATGGAAGCCGGGTTAAAGGCCGGACTTCCTGAAGGTGCAATCACCATGGTAGATATCGTTGACAGAGAGGCCGTTATGGAGATGCTCCGGCTCGACAGGTACATAGACCTGATCATCCCCCGCGGTGGTGAGGAGCTGATCAAGACAGTGACCGCAAATTCCACGATCCCTGTGATAAAGCACGACAGGGGCCTTTGCCATACCTATGTAGATGAATATGCAGATATCAAAATGGCCCAGGAGATATGTTTTAATGCAAAGGTACAGCGGCCTGGCACCTGCAATGCCATGGAGACGATGCTGGTTCACAGGAATATAGCCCCGGGTTTCCTGCCAGGGATGGTAGTCAAGCTCCGTGAGGCAGGGGTTGAATTACGGGGCTGTCCCAGGGTGGTTTCCATAGACCCGTCCATCAGACTTGCGACAGAAGGGGATTGGAATACAGAATATCTTGATCTTATCCTGAACATAAAGATCGTAGAGGATATGGACGAGGCCCTGAGGCATATAGAGGCCTATGGTTCACAGCACTCCGAGGCCATCGTGACGAATAACCACCAACGGGCGATGCTGTTTCTGAAGGAAGTGGATGCAGCCGCAGTATTTGTGAACGCCTCTACCCGGCTCCACGATGGCGGCCAGTTTGGATTGGGGGCAGAGATAGGGATCAGCACGACACGTATACACGCCAGAGGTCCTATGGGACTTGAGGAGCTGACCTCGACGAGGTTTATCATCCTCGGGAACGGTCAGTTGCGTAGTTGACGCTCAAAAATGCGGGGCATTTTTGAGCGTCAACTTGAGGAACAATGCGAAATAAAAGGTCATTGGAATTGCGGCGTATAGGCCTGTTCGGCGGTACATTCAACCCGATTCACATCGGCCACCTCCGTATTGCCGGTGAGATCAAAGAACACTTCTCCCTCGATGGCATCCTTTTTATACCCACGGGTATCCCGCCTCATAAAGAGGACTCAGGGGTTATAGATCCAGTCCACCGGTTACATATGGTAGAGCTTGCCATCGCACCCTGTAAAGATTTTACTGTATCCTCTATAGAGGTGGAGAGAAAGGGAATTTCCTATTCTATAGACACTATAAAGACCCTGCAAAAGGAGATGGGTCATACCGTAGAATTGTATTTTATTGTAGGCAGTGACGCCTTCCTCGAGATCAGGACATGGAAAGATGTGGATGAGCTTTTGACCCTCTGTAATTTTATCGTCATACCCAGGCCGGGACACCGGTTTATCGATCTGAAAGGTATCGATATACCCTCCTTAAACAGGATATCCGCAGTGGACCTCGATAAATTGGACAGGGGGGAGATATCCAGGCTCCCTGCCACTTTAACAGAACGTTATTGCCTCTTTCTCGAACGGATAACTCCATGCGATATCTCATCGACTGAACTCAGGCGGCTTATCAAAGAGAAAAAAGAGGTTAAAAATCTATTGCCTGAATCTGTTCTGTTATATATAATGAAACAAGGGCTTTATCGTTGACAAATACAAAGAAACCACTGACAGGCAAGAAGAGGGCGATATTGGCCGCAAGATGTTTAGAGGATAAAAAGGCCTTTGACATTCTTTTACTCGAAGTCTCTTCGATCACCTCTATGGCAGACTACTTTGTAATCGCATCGGGTGAGTCAAAACGCCAGATGAAGGCATGTACAGAATATATCGATGAGTCCCTTTCTGCTAAAGGCGAGAAGCCGCATCATCTTGAGGGGATTACCAATCTTGAATGGGTCCTGATGGATTATGGGGATGTTATTGTGCACCTCTTTGATAAAGAGGCCCGGTTATATTATGGGTTAGAGAGGTTATGGGGTGATGCGCCCAAGGTAGATTATAGGGTTAGAAAGCGTACCACAGGAGTTAGAAACAAAGTCGGCCGCAGTGATCAGGCCGCTGATGAGAGATCGTAAATAAGGAGTAAGAGAGGAGAGAGGCAGAATCATGCGATATTTTATTGCACTGTTTGCAGTGTTCGCGTTAGTAGTGATCGTGTATTTTGAGCGCCTTAATCCAGAGTCATTGACTATTAATCTAAGCTCAGAGACCTCTTATTCTCTTTCTACAGTTGGTTTTTTCCTCTTCTCGTTTGCCCTTGGGGCTTTTATCGTTATACTCTTTACCCTGCTGAGAGATGCGAAAACTATTTTTAAGGACTGGAGAAACAGACAGAGGGAACGGATAGATGCCCGCATTCAGGAAATATTTTCGCGGGGGCTTTATGCCTATTTGTCCGGGAAGTATGATCAGGCCATCTCGTTCTTCCGGGATATTATGAAGATAGAACCCAATCATTTTTATACCCTTCTACGAATCGGAGATGCCTATCTGCAGGAACGCAATTACCCTGAGGCCATTAAATTCCACAAAAGGGCAAGGAAGATTGATGATAAGAGTCTTGAGGCCCTGTTTGCCCTGGCGAATGATTATGTCTTATCTGGTTCCCATGATGAGGCCATTTCCATAATCCAGGAGGTTATTAAAAAGGATTCCTCGAATATCGAGGCCCTTATCCGCTTGAGAGATATCTATATAAAGATAACAAGATGGGACGGGGCGCATGAAATCCAGGGGCGTCTCGTAAAGCATCGCAGGGATAATATCGAGGATACTAAGCTTTTGATGGGGTTGAGGTATGAGTTTGCAAGATATTTATTTACCAAAGGGGGTCGGGATAAGAGTAAGAGGCTGTTGAAGGGTATCATCAGGGCAGATAAAGACTTTATCCCTGCCTACGTGACCCTGGGGGACATGCTGATTGAAGAAGGGGAGAGTTCGGAGGCGGCTGATCTGTGGGAGAAGGGGTATTATATGAATTATAGTGAGATACTCCTGCATAAGCTGGAAGATTTCTATCTCCAGCAGGGCGAGCCGGAGAAGATCATCTGGATATATAAAAAGGCCATATCCCTTAGCCCTGATCATGCGACACTCAGATTCTATCTTGGAAAACTTTACTACCGCCTTGAGATGCTTGATGAGGCCTTTGAGGTGCTGTCTGAATTAGAGGGTACAGAGGGTGCCATGCCTGAGTTGTATAAGTTATTAGGCAATATCTATGAGAGGAAGGAAGAATTTGAAAATGCCATAGCCGAGTTTAAAAAGGCCCTAGGACTCCGTAAAAGGGTTATGGTCCCATACTATTGTCCTGTCTGTGATTATCACACCTTTGAGTGGAGTGGGAGGTGTTCCAGGTGTGGAGGCTGGAATACCTTTACTGTCTCCCCTGTCTATATCCAAAAGGATTTATATGCCGCAAAAGGGAAGAAGTGGTATGTCAATAAGGCAGAGCCATCATACAAGAGAGATCGTATTGAGTGGAGTGGAGCCTGAGACCATTACTCCTTGTTATACTGGATGGCTGGGGGATCAATCCCCGGACAGAGGGGAATGCCATCGCCCTGGCCCAGACGCCTGTCTATGACTCTCTCCTCCGCGTGTATCCGCACACCACGCTCAATGCCTCTGGTGAATCCGTAGGATTACCAGAAGGGCAGATGGGAAATTCCGAGGTTGGGCATTTGAACATTGGTGCCGGACGTATCGTCTATCAAGACCTCACCCGAATCGATAAAGCCATAGAGGATGGCGCTTTTTATAGAAACCCTGTCCTCCTTGAGTGCATGCACAAGACAAGGTCAGCATCAGGGAGGCTCCATCTGATGGGGCTCCTTTCAGACGGCGGAGTCCACAGTCATATCAATCACCTTTTTGCACTCTTAGAGATAGCCAAAAGAGCGGGTGTTCAGGAGGTGTATATCCATGCATTTTTGGATGGCCGTGATACCCCTCCACAAAGCGGGGTTGGATATCTAAACAGACTGCAAAATTATTTAAAGGACAGAGGGATTGGTAAGATAGCGACTGTCTCAGGACGCTATTATGCCATGGACCGGGATAACAGGTGGGAGAGGGTTGAGAAGGCGTACAGTGCCATTGCGTCAGGAGAGGGACTAACTGCCACAGACCCTGTTGAGGCCATAGAAAAGAATTATCGGGAGGGGATAACAGATGAGTTTGTTGTTCCAACCGTGATTACAGATTCAGGGGGGAAGCCGGTTGCAACCGTAAGAGATGGTGACGGCATTATATTTTTTAATTTCAGGGCAGACCGTGCCAGAGAGCTTACCATGGCGCTGACTCGTAAAGAGTTTGACAGGTTTCAGAGGAAGACATCTCCATCCCTTACTGCCTTTGCCTCCATGAAATTATACGATGATACAATGCCCCTTCCGGCGGCATTCAGTAGCGCGAAGTTAGGAAACATATTTGGTCAGGTTATCAGTAAGAGAGGCTTGAGACAATTCAGGATCGCGGAGACAGAGAAATATGCCCATGTGACCTATTTTTTTAATGGCGGTGATGAGAAGCCATTGCCAGGCGAGGAGCGTCTCCTTATCCCCTCCCCCAAAGAGGTTGCCACGTACGATCAAAAACCGGAGATGAATGCCTATAAGGTGACTGAGGAGCTTGAGAGGCGCATACGCTCCAGAGAATATGGATTTATATTAGTGAATTACGCAAATCCGGATATGGTGGGTCATACGGGTGTGCTTGAAGCCGGCATCCGGGCAGTGGAGGTGATAGATGAGTGTCTTGGGAGGGTGCTCTCTGCTGTAAAGGATATAGATGGAACTGCATGTGTCACATCGGATCATGGTGATATAGAGCAGATGATTGAATATGATACAGGAAAGCCCCATACGGCACACACAACCAATTTAGTTCCTTTCATTGTCACACAAAAAGGCATTTGCCTGAGGCCTGGCATCTTTGCTGACGTTGCCCCAACACTCCTTGACCTCATGGGCATTGAGAAGCCGGTAGAGATGACCGGGATATCGCTCATTCTAAGAAAGAAGTAAGAATTCATTATATATTCCCTCTCCCCTTGTGGGGGAGAGGGTTAGGGTGAGGGGTATTTGGGGATCAATACCAACATGGGCATTTTCCGTCAAATAATCAATATAATATTCCCTGCGGTCTGTAAACAGTGCGACACTCCGATATCGTCAGACACACCGACCGCATATTTTTGCAAAAGGTGCTGGGATGGAGTCAAATGGTTTGACGGTGTCTGTTGCCCTCGCTGCGGCATGCCTTATCCTTCTATAGATCGAACAGAGAAGCTCGAAAAGGGGACATCTCCTGCTGCTGGCCATCTTTGCGGGGCATGTCATAAGAATCCCCCCTGTTTTGATAAGACGATCTCCGCCGGACCCTATGAGGGTGTGCTTGCGGAGGCCGTCAAACTCTTCAAGTATAAGAAGAAGATCCACATAGGCCGGGCCCTGGCTAATCAAATGATAATAGCTTCCCACATGAGATGTCATTCCGAACTTGTCTCGGAATCTCAAAGGTACATCATCCCTGTGCCTCTTCATCCCAAACGCTTACGGGAGAGGGAGTTTAACCAGTGCGCCATTATCGCATCTGAATTAGGTGAGAGGCTTGGGATACCGGTCTTGTTGGACGTCATCATCCGTTCCCGCCATACAAGACCCCAGGTAGAACTTGATATGAAAGAGAGGGGAAAGAATGTTGTCGGGGCATTTACTGTCAGAGAGGGAGAGGTGATAGAGGGCAAAGACATAATACTTGTAGATGACGTGTATACGACTGGGTCAACCGTAAACGAATGTGCCAAGGTGCTCAAGAAAAATGGGGCCAGTGCAGTATACGTAGTCACCATCGCCAGGATGGTAGGATAGGAAAAGTGACAAGTGACGAGTAACCCCCCCTTGAAAGACATAAAGTTTACATCATTCAAGGGGGGAACTTTATGACATCAATTGCGATCCTATTACTATTCTTTCCTTAATCGGATAAAAATCTCTGATGGCCATCGAGATTGTTCAAATATAGAGCTTGTTTAGTGAACACATATTTAATCTGAACCCTTCCCCAGGCATATTGCATTCCTTCCGAATTTGACATATTCTTATGCCTGAACCATGTCAAAAGTCCTAATAAACCAATACTACACCAACCTCGACCGCGCTCTGCAATTCGGCAAGTCCCGCAATGAGGACGCCATAAAGAGCTATTTCTGGATGCTTCTCAACGAATACGCCCACAAGAACAATTACGAAGTGGTCCGCGAAGTCTATTGCATGGGGGCGCGGGGTAGCAAGGTAAAGCCCGACGGGATTCTCAAAAACCTTTGGGGCCTGGATGTCGGCTATTGGGAAAGCAAGGATGAAAAGGACGTTATTGATGACGAAATAGATGCAAAGATTAAAAAGGGGTATCCGCTTACCAATACGCTGTTTGAAGACAGCCAGACGGCGGTTCTGTTCCAGCGCGGCGAAGAGGTGACGCGGGTCTCATTACGTGATGCTGACAAGCTGCACGCCATTATCACAGCCTTCATCTCTTACAAGAACGAGGCCGTATACAAGTTTGAAGACGCGATAGAGAAGTTCAAGCAGGACATCCCCATCATAATCGAGACCTTGAGAAAGCGCATTGAAGAGGCCGGGGCAAATAACGAAAGTTTTATAAAAGAGCGCGACAACTTCCTGAAACTTTGCAGGGACGAGATAAACCCGGACATCACCCTCGCAGACATCCGCGAGATGATGATCCAGCACATTCTTACCAGCGACATCTTCAACAAGATATTTGACGACCCGGAATTCCACCGCCACAACACCATTGCTGCCGAATTGGAGAAGTTGATCGGCGCCCTGTTCACCTATGGCGAGAGAAGGAACCTGCTGGCCTCTATTGAACATTATTATGAGGCCATCAATGCCGCTGCCGCCGCCATTGCAGACCACCACGAAAAGCAGAAGTTCTTGAAGGTTCTTTACGAGAATTTTTACAAGGTCTACAACCCCAAGGCAGCCGACCGTCTGGGCGTGGTCTATACTCCGAACGAGATAGTCAAGTTCATGGTAGCGAGCGCAGACTACCTTCTGCACAAGCACTTCGGCAAGATCCTGGCCGATAAGAACGTAGAGATACTTGATCCCGCAACAGGCACAGGCACCTTCATTTGCGACATAATAGAACACATACCCAAACAGCACCTCGCCTACAAATACAAGAATGAACTGCACGCCAACGAGGTTGCAATACTTCCTTACTACATCGCCAATCTAAACATCGAGTTCACCTATAAGCAGAAGATGGGGAATTATGAGGAGTTCCCGAATATCTGTTTTGTGGATACGCTGGATAATACTGCACCTCTTGATTACGTCGGGAAGCAGGAAAGCATATTCGGCGTCACCAACGAAAACGCAGAGCGCATTCGCAGGCAGAACCGGAAGAAGATTTCCGTCATCATCGGTAATCCGCCATACAACGCCAATCAGAAGAATGAAAACGAGAACAATAAGAACCGGGAATACCCCGATATAGACAAGAGGATTAAAGAGACCTATATCAAGAACAGCACGGCGCAGAAGACAAAGATGTATGACATGTACTCCCGCTTTTACCGCTGGTCTATGGACAGGATTGATAAAAACGGCGTAATCGCCTTCATTACAAACCGCAGCTTTGTTGACAGCCGCACCTTTGATGGATTCCGCAAGTGGGTGGAAGACCATTTTAGCCATGCGTACATAGTTGATACAAAGAGCGATGTCCGCGCCAATCCAAAGATTGCAGGGACAACGCATAATGTATTCGGCATTCAAACAGGTGTTGCCATTATGTTTCTGGTGCGAAAGGAGACGCAGGACGGGAAATGCAGGATTGAGTATGTCGCTATGGATGATTTCTGGCGCAAAGAGGAAAAGCTGGAATGGCTACGTACAAACCCGTTTCAAGAGATTGAATTTAACCACATCACCCCAGATAAAAACCATAACTGGATAAACCTGCCTAAAAATGATTGGGGAAGGCTGATTGGCATCAAGAATTTATTTTCTTTAATTGCCCCTGGTGTAAACACAGCAAGGGATGAGTGGGTTTTTGATTTTGCTGAGACAAACTTAGAAGATAAGATCAAATTTCTTATCAACAAATATAACACGTTAATTTCTTTAGGAGATAATTCTTATCCTTCTATTTTCAAGTGGAGTAATGGGTTAAAAGCCCATTTTAATAACCAAAAGAAGTTATCTTCTTTCAGAAAGAATTTGATCGTTGACTTCGCATATCGCCCATTTTTTCCTTTAAAGTATTATAGTGAGAAAATGTTAAGTGATAGATTGACTTCTAATCACTTTTCAATAGGAGGAAATTCATTAAACCTTACAAATAATATCATTTCAATTTCTGGTAAGGGTGGAACTAAACCGTTCATGTGTCTTTCCACTAAGAATCTTTTAAGTTTTGATCTACTCGAAAAAACCCAATGTCTACCACTTTACCGTTATGACAGTGCAGGAAACAGTGTAGACAACATTACCGATTGGGGACTTGAGCAGTTTCGCAGCCATTATAAAGATAAGAAGATTAGCAAGGAAGATATCTTCCATTACGTCTATGCCGCTTTGCACAATCCTGACTACCGTAAGAAGTATGAATTAAACCTTAAACGTGAGTTCCCGCGAATACCACTTTATGATGACTTCTGGAAATGGGCTGCATGGGGCAAACAGCTTATGGACCTGCATATCAATTATGAGACCGCTGAGCCATTCCCGCTAAAGGTCATCGCCAGCGAAACCAAGGCGAAGCACAAAAGAGCTACAAAAGAACTGTTTGAGGTGCATGAGCCAACGGCGTTATTCAGCTACAAACCCAAGATAAAGGTAAAACTCAGGGCAGACAAGGAAAGGGGCGTCATAGAGATAGACGAACTTACCACAATGAGCGGCATACCCAAAGAGGCTTGGGAATACAAACTCGGCAACCGAAGCGCCCTCGAATGGATACTTGACCAATACAAGGAAAAGAAGCCGAAAGACCCTACCATAGCTGAGAAATTCAACACATACCGCTTTTCGGACTGTAAAGACAAGGTGATTGACCTATTGAAACGGGTCTGCACTGTGAGCGTGAAGACGGTGAAGGTTGTTAAGGAGATGGAAGTGAAGCATCTTTAGGGAATCTTTAGGATCAGGTTTTTCTTCATATCACTTTTATCTCTTGCAGCAATACAAGTTGAGGTATATCGACCGCATAGAACTCCCGGAAGGGAGGGAGGAGATTGAGGCATTCCTCGGCAGCAGAGTCCTTGAGACCCTGGAGAAGCTGCATAAAGAACTTATCCTGACAAAGCGCAATACCCTTGAAGAACTGCGCCACTATTATCTTTTCCAGTGGGAGAAGAACTGGAATTAAGAGACGATTGAAATTGCAAAGAAGGAAAAGATGCTCCAGTCGGAACTTGATCTGATCAGGGATGCCGCCATCAAATTGCTTCTATCCCATCAGTTCTAACAGATGATGAAACTTCTTTTCAAAGAATAGTGTCTCAGGGTCTTTTGGGAATTGTATGAGCCTTTTCCTTTCATAGAGGGCATCCTTTGTTATGTTAAATCTCCGGACGACATCCATAATGTCCGTGAGATCTTCTTCCGTCCCTCTCATGAGCTTGCTGAAGACAAAATCTACAGGGTCAAGTATCTTTAAAGTCAGATAGTCACCTCTGTAAACTGTTTTTGCCCGCTCCTTGTAGTCAGAAGGTAGCGGGACAATGCCCCACCCGCTGATGTTATCGCTTATATTAAAGGCAACCCCTTCCTTTCTCAGATATTCAAGAAATTCAAAATAGATTTTGTTGCCGCATCTGATCTCGGCATCAATATCAATGGTATATCTGGGTGAGCCGTAAAAACTCATTGCAAGGCCGCCAATAAGCAGGAGGTCGATGGGGTCGCCCTTTGTCCTTGCAAAGGCTTCAATCCTCTCTATATAGGATTTAACATAGTCCTGCATGTATGAGACCTTTCAGAAACCCCCTTATTTTTTGCCTGTAGACCCTGTTCCTTACTCTGTAAGGAGTTATTACACCTTCTCTGTGTAACTCATCAAGGGAGGTATTTTCGGGGAAGATCCATCTGAAGGCAAGATACCAGCTCACTGCATCGATGAGGGCATCCCTGATTGCGACGCTGTCTGTATAGGGTTTAACATTCCTGACAATAGCCGGGTTTAAGATAAGTTCAATCCACAGGTGTTTGACAAGCCGTTCATCCCTGACGATGTCGTCAATCGTATTAATATCCTTGCCCGATATGGAGTCAATATAGGAAAGGTGTAGTATCTTCATAAGGATTATTATAGGCTACGCTTAATGAAAATTACAAGTCGATGAACTTTCTGCAGACTTTCAAGAATGTTGAAGGTATTGAATTTGATACGAGCGTCCTCCTTTTGTTTATTCCTCCCGCAGTTGCCCGCACGCGGCGAGAATATCGGCCCCGCGGCTTTTTCTTATGAAAACGGAGTAGTGATGTGACGCCAGAATTTCCTGAAATGCGAGGACCGACTCTTCTGAGGGTCTTTTATATGCTGAGCCAGGGAATTCATTAAAGGGGATGAGGTTGATCTTGCAGCGGATCCCTTTCAGGAGCCTTGCAACACGCCTTGCATCTTCCGGGCTATTGTTGATCCCATCCAGGAGGACATATTCAAAGCTCAACATCCTGTTCCGCTTAAGCGGATATTCCCTGCAAGAGTCGAGAAGTTTAGCCAGGGGGTATTTCTTGTTTATAGGCATGATCTGATTCCGCTGCTCATCCGTTGATGCATTCAAGGAGATGGCGAGGTTGATATTAAGACCGCTATTGCCAAGCCTTTTGATCAGGGGCACCAGCCCGGAGGTCGATAGGGTAATCCTGCGTGCTCCGATGGCAGGGCCGAGTGGGTGGGTTAGTATTTCTATGGCCTTCATTGTATTATTATAGTTGGCAAGGGGTTCTCCCATTCCCATAATGACTATATTTGTAAGTCTTGTCCCCTCTGTCAGGCTACGCTGTATAGTAAGGACCTGGTTTATAATCTCTGAACTCCTTAGATTCCTGACAAGGCCACTCTTGCCGGTCAGGCAGAAGGTGCACCCCATCCCGCATCCAACCTGTGTGGATATGCAGAGGGTTAACCGGTCCTCTTCAGGGATCAGGACACTCTCGATTCTGTGACCATCTTCTAAGGCAAAGAGGAACTTCTCTGTCCCATCTATCGAGCACTGTCTTTTGACCTCTGTCAGTCTGCTGATGTAGGCCTTTTGGGATAGAAGGCCCCGTGCCTCTTTGGATAAATCTGTCATCTCCTCAATAGAGTCAGTGGACTTCCCATAGACCCAGTGGAATATCTGCCTGCCACGGTATCGTTGAAGGCCAAGAACCTGAGTCAGATCTTCTGTCTCGGAAAGGCT
>JAHFEQ010000022.1:0-6567 GCA_023248395.1 Nitrospirota bacterium | reverse complement strand
TTGCTGACAGCGGTAAAAGTTCTTGCTATAATTCTACCATAATGAAGACCGTGCGTCTTATACCTATTCTGTTACCTCTTATCCTCGGTTTCTGTTTAGCAACAGTGGCCTATGCTGACGAAGTAAGTTGTACTGAATCCACTGAACCCGTTATAGGTATCGACGATGCCGTAGAGGCGTATAAGGATGGGAGGATTGAAGAGGCCCTTCAAAAATCCATATACATTTCAGAGGAATTTGATGACCCCAGGACAGCAGGCATAGCCGCATTTATGACCGGTCATATTATGGGTCAGCTCATGTTAGATGGGGCGGATACCTTTCTCGAGAAGGCCTATGCACTATACCCCTTGATAGGGGATTATGCCTTATTTAAGTTGGCAGAGATACACGAGAGCAGGGGGGAGCATGAAGGGGCAGCGGACCTTTATAGAACAATCTACAGGTCCTATCCAGATAGCGTGTTGCAAAAAAGGTTACTCCTTAAGGCCGCGGATTCCTACCTCGCCGCTGGAATGACCGGGGAGGCAAGGGACACGTATGAGGACTATCTGTCTATTTACCCTAAGGATAAGTCTGTACCCTCTGCCCTATATGGGATAGGCCTGAGTTATCTGCAGGAGGATAAGATTTCTCTTGCCCTTGATTACTTTAAAAAGGTATGGATTGAGTATCCTGCCAGTCCTGTCTCATGGTCTGCGAAAGAAAAGATAAGCGGGTTGCATGAAGGGGGGTACGAGCCTCCACCATTTTCTCCCACAGATTCCTATACCAGGGGTGAGAAGCTCTACGAGGCAGGGCTCTATGAAGATGCTTTAGCAGATTATAAGAGGTTTTTAGCCGGCAATAAGGGTGGATTAAGAGAAAAGGAGACAGAGGCCTATTTCAAGATAGGGATGTCTGATTATCATCTCAGAAAGGTAGAGGAGGCGGAAAGGGCTCTTGAGTCTTTTTTAAAAAATTATCCTGGTCATTTAAAGGCGCCGGAGGCATTGTACTGGCTCGGAAGGACGTATCTGCGGGCAGGGAAAGAGGATGCCTTTATTAAGGCCAGTAAGGGCTATCTTAAAAAGTATAAGGATAAGGAGAGAATTCCAGAGGTTCTTTACAGGCTTGGGATTATTTATGCCGACAGGAGGGATATCACTACAGCTGCTTCATACTATGACAGGGTAATGAAAGAATACCCCAACAGTAGTTTTGCACCGGACAGTCAATGGGCGAAGGGATGGCTTCTGTACAAGGAGAATAAGCTTAAGAAGGCCCTGCACGTATTTAATGGTATCCTTCGGCAAACAGAGTATTCACCCTATATCCCCCAGGCACTTTACTGGAAGGCAAGGGTCTTGGAAAGGATGAATGATCCTGAAGGGATGGAGAAGGGCCTGTGTCAGTTGTGCCGTGACTACCGGGGATCATTCTACTGCCTTTTTGCTATGCATCATAATAATGTTGCCTGCGCCTCTGCTGTATCTGCTGTAAATGGGGTTGGGATGGAGATTGAAGGTAGTATAGCCGGAGATCGCGTTCATGAGGAGTCAGGAACAACTGAGGATGAACAGGATATCAGGGTTAAGCTCCTCCTCTATCTTGGTTTAAAAGAGGAGGCTATAGAGGAGATACAATTGTTACGGCCCAGAATAGCAAAGGATAAGAAAAGGACGATTTCACTGGCATCAGCCCTTTCAGAAATGGAAGAATATCCTATGTCACTCAAGGTCCTCTATTCAAATTTCTCACGGGACATGTTGTATAGCGGCGGGGAGCTTGATAACAGGGTATGGGGATTGATGTACCCAACAGGCTATAGTACGATGGTCAACAGATATGCTGGTGAGAATAGCGTAGATCCCCCTTTACTCTATGCCCTTATAAGAGAGGAGAGCTGGTTTAATAAGAATGCCGTATCCCCTGCAGGGGCAGCCGGATTGATGCAGCTCATGCCACAGACTGCCTCTACTGTGAAGGGTTCTCCTATAGACAAGGATGCCCTGTTTGATCCTGAGACAAACATCTCTTTAGGGGCAAGATTTTTTTCAGACCTTTTAAGACACTACAATGGGAATATTATCGTGGCATTAGCAGGTTATAATGCGGGACCTGCCGCTGTATCGAGATGGGTTACAGAGCGGGACGGTTTTGGATTAGATGAGTTTATTGAAGATATCCCCTATAAAGAGACACGTAACTATGTAAAAAAGGTCTTTACAAGCTATATGGAATATCTGCGGATGGTAAAACCTGCTCCCATAATTTCCCCTCTTCTTGTGGGAGGGGAACAATTGACACACCCATAGCAAAAGGTGTATAGTCTGGCTTGATTAGGGGGAATGGCGTGACAAATCTTAATAGAGAAGGGGAAGGTCAGGAGGGGGTAGAGCCGGGCGGCACACTCCTTGATATTAACCTTACCGATGTTTTGCAGGTCCTGTCCGTAAATAGAAAGACATGTACACTCTTTCTCCGGAAAGATGACGAGAAGGGAGAGATCTATCTAAAGGAGGGGAAGATAGTCGATGCAAAGGTTGAAGAGCTAAAGGGGGAGGAGGCCTTATTTTATCTCCTTAACTGGGAAGGGGCCGACTTTTTTATAGGCACATCGGTTGAAAGTAGTGTGAAAGTCAGGATTGAAAAGGACCTTCATACACTGATATTGGATTGGATTGAAGAGCGCGATAGCCGTAAAGGGGAGAGAGAAGTTAAGCCGGCAGCAGAAGAGATCGTTGAGGAAAGGCCGAAAAGGGACGAAGATATACTTATCTTCTTAAAAGGGTTAGAGGCGACTGGCATCCTCAAGGGCCTTAAATAAGGCAATTAACTGTAGAGGACAAGGGGTTCGGGTCAAGGAATGCGGGAAACTGGCAAGATAAGGGTTGCCATTGTTGGGGCAGGCCGGGAAGGATTAGAGACCTTAAGTATCCTTAGAAAGGATAAGTCTGTTTCCGTTGAGATGCTTCTTGATCCTGATAAGGAGGCCCTGGGTTTCAGGCTTCCGGAATATGGATATGACTACGCCGATGACCTTAATTTAAGGCTGTCCCACCGCATTAGGGAGATTCTCACCATCCAGGACCTCCATTTAGTCGTAGATACTACCCCGGATAAATATCATGAAGGCCTCTATGATCTGGATATATCCCCTGCGGAGATAATCAATGGGCACTCTGCCCGGTTTATATGGGGATTAAAATCTATAGAAGATATCGAAAAGAGGAGACCCCCTATAACCCATCAGGTAAACGGGGTGATTGAGACGATCAACCAGGGTCTTCAATCTGTCCCATCGTCCCATCCTATCGATGAGCATAGCGCCCTTTTATTAAGGACATCCTTTCTCGGGACCCATGCCACCGCCGCTCAACTTACAATACTGGGTGAAAACACGTCCCGCAAAATTATTAAAGACATCCATATTGATCCTGGTCTGCATATAAAAAATGTGAGCAATAGACCTTATAGAATGGAGTGGGACGAGGCAGATAAGATCATCAGGTCTGTGGTGGAGAACAGGAGACCCTGGGAAGGGTCAGGGGGTGGGGAGACAGGGGGGGGTACAATCAACGTTATTCCACTGATCGAAGACTCGGATGTGATGGGTATGTTATGGTTTTTTTATCCATCCCCCAATTCGGATACTATAAAAGAGGATGCGATATTTATCTCTTCTCTGATACCCTTGTTTGGAAGAACTATCCATGGCGACATAGAATCCGAGAGTGTAAAACTTACCTCTATCGAAGAGACCCTCTCTGTAGAACCTCTCCATATCATTGGGTCAGAGAGGCCGATAGGATCGAAATTAAAGGAGGTCAATAGTGCCTTATATAAGATGCTCGGGGCAGAAGATTCCCATCTGTATATCCGGGAGCCAGCGACAGGGGATCTGGTGCTTCAGGCCACGACACATAAGCTTCCGTACCTGTTAGGAAGGATGCGCATCAGGAAGGGCCAGGGTATATTGGGTGAGGTTATTGAACGGAGCAGCCCATTAATCCTGATGGAGGCCAATATAAATACGAATGGCCGTGCACACCGGTTTGCAAAAAGAGAGGATACCATTGCCCTTCTGTATCTTCCACTCACTGTTAAAGATAAGGGGGTTGGAATAATAACTATGGAATTTACCAATATCCACAATCTGACCTCTAATATCTATAGTTCACTCAGTAATATAGGTAATAATCTTGCCAACACCATCAGCAGTGACGTTGAACGGTACCGTATGTCCCAGAAGATTATCAAACTATCCACTGTGAATGAAGAGGGGATTGAGCTTCTTTCTACAGCGGATCTTCAAAAGATACTGGCATTGTCTACCGCCTCATCCGCGATGCTCCTCGACTCAGAGATGTCGATCCTGCGTTTATCTGAAAATGGTCAACTCACGATCAAATCTACCTATGGTGTCCATGAAGAAAAGATTGATCAGGCCCTCCTCGATCTTGATCACAATATAGCAACTAGGGTCTCTCAAACAAAGAGCTCTGCAGTTATCCATGACCTCCCTGAATACACAGAGACAACGACATCGGATCGTGACTTCCCTTATAAGACTGTGATCGCGGTCCCCATACTCTTCAATAGAGAATTATTGGGTACCTTATCTATTTATAACAAGACAGTCTCTGACGTCTTTAGCAGTATCTTTTTCACGGAGGATGATCGGGAGATACTGGAACATTTTATCCAGTATGTTGCGAGGGGGATAGTCAATGCAAGGCGTTATAATGAGAGGCAACTACTGATTACAATAGATGATATGACAGGGCTTCGTAATGAGCGCTATTTGCAGATGCGTTTCCCGGAGGAGATAAAGAGGGCCAAGCGCTTTAACCGGTGTGTGTCACTGATATTTTTTGAAGTCAAACCCTTTGATGATCCTGTCATCCGGGATGTCGCAAAACTGACCGGAGAGACCTTCAGATACATTGATGTACTGGTCAGATTAAAGGGGGCAAAGTTTGCGGCCCTGCTGCCTGATACGGGTGAAGGTGTAACCGATGCTGTAAAAAGGTTATCCATAAGCTTTCATCGGTTAAAGGAAAAGAGGCCAGAGTTGGCACTCTACACGGGCTACAGCACTTACCCCGATGATAGTGAGGATATGCATGAGCTGATAAAGAAGGCATCCAGGTTGCGGCAATATTAATAAATTCATTATGTATAGAGAGGAAAGGTGGTTATGAGTTTAGAAAAGATAAAGATGTTAGAGGATCGTGTATCTGAGATCCTGGAGTATATTAAGGTACTGCAGAAGGAGCGGGCAGAGCTTGAGCAGAAGCTTATGGAGAAGGAGATGGCCTTTAAAGAGGCCCGGCAACAGATCGAGGCCCAAAAAAGGATGGAAGATGAATATAGCAGAATAAAAGACGAAAGGGTAGAAGTCCGTTCAAGGGTTGAGAAGATTTTAGATACACTCAAGGGGATAGGTGGTGTAAAGTAACCATTTAAGATAGGCGGGTAAGCCGGTATGGGTGTGGAAGTAGAGATCTTTGGTCAGAAATACCTTATTAAAGGTGATGAGGATCCGGCGTATATCCTCCAGCTGGCCGAATATGTAGATTCAAAGATGCGGGAAGTACATGGAAAACTCCAACTTTCCACACCTGGGAAGGTGGCTGTATTAACCGCACTCAGTATCACCCATGAACTATTCAATAGCCGGAGAGAGATGGAGGAGCAGGAGTCTATAATAGCCAATAAGGCAGAAAAGTTATTAGAGCTTATTTCCCTTGAATTAAAAACATGAATTTGCTATGATGGAATCGCCCTGCTTTGTGCGTGATATAAATGGAATTTTGACCGAACAGTCATTTGATTGGGGGTCCTGTCCAGGGAGGCGGTGTGCAAGCCTTCTCGTCTGTATAATAGCAGATGGCCAGGAGGGAAGCCTAAAGTCTCCATCAGGGTGCCCACTTGGTTTGACCAGGTTTAAATTCCGTTTATACACGGCAAAAGTGGGGCAAAAAAGAGAAATGGTGGAGAAAGCAGGTATAGATAGCATAATGGTAATATTTATCCCCTATATTCTGGTCTTTGTGGCGGTCTATATCAGGACTACCACAGAACACAAATATACCATCTATAAAGACCATACATATATAAATACCTATCTTAAACCTCACACCCATCTCTTTGTCTCTGCAAGAAATTAGTTAAGCCACTAACAGGCTGCTGAAAAAGTCCAGCAAGCTGTCATTCTGAGGAGCCGAAGGCGACGAAGAATATGACAACTCGTTGTTTTCCTTAGGGTTCATATTCTTCGCTTTGCTCAGGATGACAGGCAAAATGACTTTAAGCATTAACGATGGATTTATTTGATTCAACTCATAAGACCGTTCCCCTGGCCTGGCGGATGAGGCCAAAGAGGGTGGAAGATTTTGTCGGCCAGAGGCATGTCATGGCCCCAGGTAAGCTGCTGCGGCGGGTTATAGAGTCTGACAGGGTAAGGTCCCTGATCATTTTTGGCCCCCCCGGGAGTGGCAAGACTGCCATAGCACACCTCATAGCAGATCTGACCCGGGCCCAATTTATAGAGATTAATGCGGTAACCTCCGGGATCGCCGA
>JAHFEQ010000072.1 GCA_023248395.1 Nitrospirota bacterium | reverse complement strand
AATGTCAATTCTGGACAACCCAAACGAGGAGGGGCACTATGCCAGACCCACGAGTCAATCAGGAAACGAGTCGTGTCGGTGGATCGGATGCCCCTCCCGAGGGGCTCCGGAAGTGGCTGAACGAAAGCGTTCAGACCCTCGATATCGCTATTGGCAGTTGGGACTACAAAGTGACTGCATCCCGTCCGAAGGGCACGCCATCAATTCTCTTTCAGTGGGAAGGTTGGCTAAGAAGGCAGGGGAAGGAACGCCTACCGGTCACTGGTGAATTCATTATTCTGGACAAGGATTTGATTGAAGACTGGGCTGATCATCCGTTCGTCGTCGGAGAGGCTCGTTTCCTTGATGAGAATAGGTCTGATCCTCTTGTAGCGGTCGAGATCCGCCTCAACGAGATATGCCGCGACGAGATCCTAAATGCATTTCTTGTGGGATTCGGTTGTCGGGGAAGCGGTGGAGTTTTCCTGCGCATTCACCTTCATCGGCTTTCGGAGGCAGAGTCGCGTCGGGGAAGGTATGGTGTCGGTATGGTGTCTGGTGTCGGTATGGTGTCAGACCTTGAAATTTGAATCATGATAGGGATGCCATTTATGGAATTTATGGTGCTGCTTGCAGGCCATATTCCATCTCCCTATGAAAGTTTCGTGTATTATTATGGTCTCTATAGCAGCTCGCATTGGGGGAAAGAGAGGAGAGAAAACAAGGGCGATCAGGGTATCAAGATACAAAAATTCTCCAAAAACCCTGTCTGATCAGTGTGCCCAAAAACAGAGTGTTCACCCCCTTTGCCGGTGTAAAAACTGACAGGGCAGTTCAAAATAGGAGAATTTTACCCATCCCACTGTTGATTTTCCTATAGGATTATAGGATCTCTCACGATAGATACCAATGAGGATCCTGTGTGCTTATTTGGACTTAAAACAGATAACGATCAATATCAAGTGCACCATGGAATACACCAAGGATGTCTATATCCCCATCGCTTTTGATTACATACGCTACCCTATAATGGCCATACAAAAGAATACGAACCTGTAGTTCAGGTTTTCTATCGTACTTGTACCCTATTTCCGGGAACTGTTTTAATAACTGAACCTTTTCATATATACCTTCAACTACTCTATTTGCAGCTACAGGATTATCTTCAGCTATGTATTCGTAGATATCTTTAAGCCATCGTTCGGCTTCATCTGTCCAGTTTATTTCTGCATGTTTTTATTCTATGTTTCATCGCCTCATTGCTAATAGTACGATTTTCACGCGAATCTTCTAAACCCCGTTCAATCATACGGGCAAATGCCAACTCTCTTAAAATCTCATCATAGGAACTATCATCAGGCTGTTCCTGAATAATCTCTTTTATTTCTTCCTTTGCTGAAGCCATGTTTCACCTCTTTTTTAAAATAATTAATATGTTGTATTAAAGCATCTTTCATTAGGTACTCCTATTTTTTAAGCATTTTACATCAGCGCCTTAATTTTATCAAAAGATTTTTAGGATTTTTAGGATTGTATGGCAGCAGGAGGATAGCGTGGTCCGACCCCGATTACTCTAATGAATCCGTGTCAATTTTGATCCCTTTACTCCCCAAGGTAGGCCTCCCGGATGCGCCGGTCTGCCGCGAGGGCCTTTGCATCATCGGTCATGCTGATCGTGCCTGTTTCCATGACATACCCTCTGTTGGCCAGCATCAGTGCTGCCCGGGCGTTCTGTTCCACCAGGAGCACGGTAACACCCTGGCCATTGATCTTTCGCAGGATCTCAAAGATTTTCGAGACGACCATGGGGGCTAATCCTAAGGAAGGCTCGTCTAAGAGAAGGAGGCTTGGCCCGGACATCAGGGCCCTTCCAATGGCAAGCATCTGCTGCTCTCCGCCGCTCAGGGTGCCGCCCAACTGTCTGCTGCGCTCTGACAGGAGGGGGAAGTAGCTATACACCCGATCCAGTCTATCTGTAATCTCCCCTTTTTCTCTGCAGAGAAAGGCCCCCATCTCTAAATTCTCAAGGACGGTCAGCTGGGGGAATATACGTCTCCCCTCGGGTACTTGAGAGATGCCAAGCCGGACAATCTCATGGGGCGGAAGACCAGAGATATCCCTATTTTCAAAGAAGATCCCCCCCTTGCTAATCTTTATTAGTCCTGATATTGACATGAGGGTGGTGGTCTTGCCGGCGCCATTGGCGCCTATGATGGTGACCACCTCCCCCTTTTTGACTTCAAGGGAGATGCCATGGAGGACCTCTGTCAACTCATAGGATGCATAGACATTTTCCAGACGTAACATTGCATTATTGGCTTTCAATAGTTTTCCTCTTTCCCCAAATAGGCCTCTATAACTGCCGGGTCTTTTTGTATCTCTGCCGGCAGGCCTTCAGCGATCTTTACCCCGTAGTCAAGGACAACCACGCGATCCGAGATACCCATAACGACCTTCATGTCATGCTCGATAAGGAGAACCGTTATGCCCTGGCCGCGTATCTGCGTGATGATATCCATCAGTTGCTGAGTCTCTGTCGGGTTTAGGCCGGCAGCCGGTTCGTCTAATAAGAGAAGCAAAGGAGCGCTGCCGAGGGCCCTCGCAATCTCAAGCCGCCTCCGGTCGCCATAGGGCAGGTTTCTTGCCCAGTCGTCTCTCTGTTCTCCTATGCCTACAAATTTGAGAAGTTCTATAGCCCTTGAGGAAAGCCGGCGCTCCTCTTCCATGACACGGCGAGTCCTGAATATTGCACCTAAGACGCTAGCCTTTGTCCTGCAAAATCCACCCACCATGACATTTTCAAGGGCTGACATCTCAGAAAAGAGCCTGGAGTTCTGGAATGTCCGTGCGATCCCATGCCGGGTGATTTCATGGGGCCTTAGCCCGCTGATTTTTGTCTCCTTAAACCGTACCTCGCCCTCATCAGGTGTTACCAGTCCGGTAATGCAGTTAAAGAAGGTCGTCTTTCCAGCCCCATTTGGACCTATAAGGCTGATAATCTCTCCACGGTGTATGGTAAGATCAACCCTGTCCAGGGCCTTGAGGCCGCCAAAATATTTGGTAACTCCCTTTACTTCGAGGATTGACTCCACTTTCATTATCATGGAAGATATTTTATTAGACTTTAACATAGGTTTCAACTTATTCCCCCGTTGCCAAAAGCTTGACACCGCTTTCAGAATAAAGTTAAACTATTAAGAATGCTAAATATTCTCTTTTTTAAAATAGCCCTTGCTGTCTATTTTGTCAGTACGGCCTCATTTCTCTACTATTTGATCAGCAGAAAAGAGGGACCCAAGAGGTATTCTTTTGGGATAACAGGTCTTGGTTTTATTTTTCATACGGCGGCCCTTCTGACCAGAACAATAGAGGCATCCCATATCCCCATCACAAATTTACATGAGGCAATGTCATTTTTCTCATGGGCCCTTGTCCTGGCCTTTCTTCTGATAGAATATAAGTACAGGATTTATGTCCTCGGCTCTTTTGTGCTCCCTCTCACATTTATCTCGCTCATCTCTTCTGCCGCACTTCCAATGGAGATCAAGATGCTGGACCCCATGCTGCAGAGCGCCTGGCTCGGCGTGCACACCATCTTTGCGGTCATGGGTGCTGCTGCCTTTTCAATCGCCTTTTTGGCGGGACTGATGTACCTCCTCCAGGACTGGCTCCTCAAATCAAAGAGGTTTAACATACTCTATCATAAGCTTCCCTCCCTGGATGTACTGGATGATCTGAACTACCGTGCGATATCCTTTGGTTTCCCCCTCCTGACACTCGGCATGATCACGGGTTCTATCTGGGCAGAGTATGCGTGGGGTACTTACTGGAACTGGGATCCCAAACAGACATGGTCATTGATCCTATGGCTTTTTTATGCGGCCATGCTCCATGGACGGTTGTCCATAGGGTGGCGGGGAAAGAAGGCGGCGTACCTGGCGATACTTGGATTTATCGGCGTAGTCTTTACCTTTGTGGGGGTGAATATGCTCCTGCAGGGAAAACACACCTTTGTATGAGGTCTTGACTTTACAATGGACATAATATTAGTTGGCCTCAGTCATAAGACAGCCCCGGTGGAGGTAAGAGAAAGACTCTCTTTCTCCGGACCACAGCTCACCGAGAGTACTTTAAAGCTTCGGGCCTATGAGGAGATATTGGAGTGTGTCATCCTGTCCACCTGTAATCGTGTCGAGATTTATACGACCGTTGAGAAGCCAGAACTTGGGGTGGCGAGGGTCAAAGATTTTCTCCATTCCTGTCAACCCGATATGCCTTTAGACGGGATTACCCAGCATCTGTACACCCATAAAAATGAGGGGGTCGCACGACATCTCTTCAGGGTTGCCTCAAGTCTTGATTCTATGGTGATAGGAGAAACACAGATTCTGGGCCAGGTAAAAGATGCCTTTGACAGCGCATTGCTGAATAAGACAACAGGGATCGTGTTAAACAAGCTGTTCAAAAAATCTATCTCTGTAGCCAAGCGTGTCCGTACAGAGACAAAGATCGGAGAGAGCGCCGTATCCATAAGCTTTGCCGCGGTCGAGCTTGCAAAAAAGATATTCAGTAACCTCGGAAACAAAACAGGGATGCTGATAGGGGCCGGTGAAATGGGGGAGCTTGCGGCGCAGTATCTGGTGAATAGCGGGATAAAAGAGATTGTTGTATCAAACAGGAATTATGACCGGGCCCTCCATCTCGCAAAGGCCTATAACGGGAGGGTCGTCAGGTTTGAAGATTTTTTGGAGGAGATGGTGAATGTCGACGTGGTGATATGCTCCACCGGGGCGCCCAATTATGTGATTCATGCTGAGCATGTGCAGGATATCATACATAAGAGGAAGAACAGGCCTATATTCCTTATCGATATCTCTGTCCCAAGGAATATAGACCCGGATATTAATCATATTGATAATGTATTCCTGTATGACATCGATGACCTGCAGGCGGTTGTAGAAACAAACCTCAGGACCAGAAGGGATGAGGCAGAGAAGGGGGAGCAGATTATTGATGAGGAGGTCGGTAAATTCACAAAGTGGTTTAAATCCCTTGAGGTTGTTCCAACGATCGTTGCCCTTAAGGACCGGGTGGAGGAGATAAGACGGAAGGAGTTAGAGCGTACTGTAGGAAGGCTCAGGTCTCTCTCTCCTGAAGAAGTACAAATCATAGAAGGCCTGACAAATACCCTGGTCAACAAAATCTTACATAACCCGCTGGTGGCCCTGAAATTAGAGGCCCATTCTACGAACGGGCTTCTCTATGCCGAGGCGGTAAGGAAGCTCTTTGACCTGGACATAAAATTGGTTGAGAGAGGCACAGGGGAGACGACCATCAATGATGAGGAAAATATAGAGAATGACAACAGCAACCATTAGAATAGGGAGCCGGGGGAGTCAGCTTGCCCTGTGGCAGGCAAGACATGTGCAGTCAGAGCTTGAAAAGAGATACCCGGACCTTTCGGTAGCCATAAAAAAGATAAAGACGACAGGGGATAAGATTCTCGATGTCCCTCTCGCCCAGGTAGGCGGCAAGGGGCTTTTTGTTAAGGAGATAGAAGAGGCCCTCCTGAAAAACGAGATAGACCTTGCCGTGCATAGCATGAAGGATGTGCCGACGGTTCTTCCCGATGGGCTATGTATTGCCGTGATAATGAAGCGGGAGGACCCCCGCGATGTCCTTATTTCAAGGGATGGGAACGGTTTTTTTCATCTCCCCCCTGGTGCTCATATTGGAACAAGCAGCCTTCGAAGGATATCCCAGTTGCTCAATCAAAGGCCAGACCTGAATATTTCATCTCTTCGTGGAAATCTTGACACAAGGATAAAAAAATTAGACTCCGGGGTCTTTGATGCGATCGTCGTTGCCGCTGCAGGGATGCTCAGGATGGGATGGGGAGAGAGGATTACAGAATATTTGCCTGTGAATATCAGTCTGCCGGCCATTGGGCAGGGGGCCCTGTGTATCGAGTGCAGAAAGGAAGATCAGGCTGTCCTGGAGCGAATAAGCGGGTTTGATCATGCGGAGACCAGCGTCTGTGTCAGGGCGGAAAGGGCCTTTCTTAAGAAACTGGAAGGCGGATGTCAGGTCCCTATCGGGGCGTATGCAACCCTCGTTCACGACAGATTAGAGATAGAGGGATTTGTAGCCTCGGTTGACGGAAGACGCATCGTCAGAGAGAAGAGGGTTGCTGCAAAAGATAATCCTGAGGAGATTGGAGTCATACTTGCCGGGAGCCTCCTCTCCCAGGGAGGGGAAGAGATCCTGAGGGAGGTATATGGTGCTGGATAGTGGCTATAGACCATTAGAGGGGAAGAGGGTTGTTATTACAAGACCTGTTGAGCAATCAGATGAGTTTGCCAGCCTCCTCTCTGCCCTTGGCGGAAAACCGGTGAAATTTCCAGTGATTGCAGTGGCGCCGCCTGATAGCTGGGACGCCGCAGATCGTGCGATAGATAACCTGAATGGGTATGGATGGGTCATATTCACGAGCGTCAATGGAGTTCGCTCTTTTATTGGAAGATTGATAGATCGAGAGAAAGATATAAAAGAGGCATTCTACGGGGTTAAGATATGTACCGTAGGGTCAAAGACGGCTGATACTGTGGAACAATATGGGCTGCGGGTAGATTTTGTCCCGGAGGAGTTCAGGGCAGAGGCCATTGCAGAGGGATTCAGGAAAATAGGGACTGTTGGAGAGAAGATCCTTATTCCCCGCGCGCAGACAGGCCGTGAAATATTGCCGGAAGAGCTTACCCAAATGGGGATGAAGGTGGATGTTATACCCACATATCAGGTTGTGCCCCGGAACATCGATGCATCATGGCTTAAAGCGATGCTAAAAAACAGGGAGATAGACGTGGTTACCTTTACCAGTGGCTCCTGTGTGAGGAATTTTATTGAATTCCTCGGATCAGAGGAGTATAAAATACTCCTGACAGGGGTTAAGATAGCCTGCATCAGCCCTGTCACTGCAGAGGCTGTCAGTAAGTATGGTTTAAAGGCGGATATTGTGCCGGCCAGGTATACAGTAGAGGACCTGACAGAGGCCATTGCAAGGTATTATAAGGAATAATTTCATGGCATTTCCAAAGACGCGCCTTCGGAGGATGAGGGCAACAGAGACACACAGAAGGATGATGAGGGAGACCAGGCTATCTGTAGATGATCTCATCTATCCACTCTTTGTCGTTCATGGCCGGAACATAAGGCGTGAGATCAATTCAATGCCGGGAAGCTTCCAGCTTTCTGTTGACCTGATCATGGCCGAGGCAAAAGAGGCACACAGCCTGGGCATCCTGGCTGTCATCTTATTTGGCATACCTCATCACAAAGACGAGATGGGCACAGAGGCCTATTCATCAGAGGGAATTGTTCAGCAGGCCATCAAGGTAATAAAGGATAGTGTGCCGGAGATCCTGGTCATTACCGATGTCTGCCTCTGTGAATATACAAGCCATGGTCATTGCGGCGTCGTGAAAGAGGGCCACATCCTTAATGATCCGACGTTAGAGTTACTGGCAAGAGAGGCGGTCTCCCATGCAAAGGCCGGCGCAGACATCATAGCCCCTTCCGATATGATGGATGGCCGGGTGTCTGCAATAAGGGAGGCCCTCGATAAAAACGGGTTTGAGCAGATACCGATATTATCTTATGCTGCAAAATATGCCTCAGGCTTCTACGGACCTTTCAGAGAGGCAGCAGAATCTACCCCGCAATTTGGGGACAGGCGTTCTTATCAAATGGACCCTGCAAATTCGAGAGAGGCCATGCGGGAGGTCTCCCTCGACATAGAAGAGGGGGCGGATATGGTTATGGTAAAACCTGCCCTGGCCTATTTAGACATCATCTATCGGATAAAGGAGAGGTGGGATATCCCTGTGGCGGCCTACCATGTCAGCGGGGAATATGCAATGATCAAGGCAGCCGGCCGTCTGGGATGGATCGATGAGAGCCGCGTTATGATGGAGGTTCTGACATCGATAAAAAGGGCAGGGGCTGATTTGATACTCACCTATTTTGCAAAGGATGCTGCCCGGATATTGCAGAGGGAAGATAGATAGTTGAATATCATCAGGGGCATTTCTGCCATACCGCAGGGTCTCATCAAACCCGTGGTAACAATCGGCAATTTTGACGGGGTCCACTTAGGTCATCAGGAGCTCCTTAATGGAGTCATCAATCGCGCTGCTGAGATTGGCGGGACAAGCACAGTAATCACTTTTGAACCTCATCCCGTCCAGGTGTTAAGACCTGATAAGGCCCCAAGACGTCTGACGTCTCTCCAGGAAAAGATGGAACTCTTTCAATCTCTCGGTATCAAGGTGGTAGTCTGCATAGATTTTACATGGGAATTTGCCCATCAGACTCCGGATGAGTTTATAAGGACAATCCTCTATGAAAAGATCGGCGCCAGGATTGTTATTGTAGGCTACAACTATACCTTTGGCAAAGACCGCAAAGGGAATATTGATCTGCTTGGAGCGAGGGGAAAGACCTTCGGCTTTGAGGTTGAAGTGGTAGGATCCGTCGAGATAGAGGGTCAGAGGGTCAGCAGTTCCAGGATCCGGGAACATTTGACCAGCGGGGAGGTAGATAAGGCGGCCAGACTATTGGGACGTTATTATGTCATTGAAGGACTTGTGACACCGGGTCACCATCGCGGGATGGAATTGGGATATCCAACGGCGAATATCTACATTATCGATGAGACCCTCCCAAAAGAGGGGATATACGCAGTCAAAGTGGTGCATGGGAGTGAGACGATCGATGGTGTCTGCTATATAGGGACACAACCCACATTTGCCGGGGATAAGGTGGGTGTGGAGGTACACCTGTTTAATTTTGACGGACCGCTCTATCATGAGCACCTGAGGATTCTGTTTATCAAGATGATCAGAGGGGAAAGGAAATTTGAGGATCGGGAGTCCCTTATCCGGCAGATAAAGGATGATGTCGGGAAGGCAAAAGAGGTATTAAACACGGCCCATGCCATACACACATAAACTACTTAAAAAAATCCGAAACACCATTAACCGCTACCACATGCTCAAGCAGGGTGATAAGGTACTGGTTGGCGTCTCATCCGGCCCGGATTCGATTTGTCTCCTCTATATGCTCAGGGAGATCATGGAGGAATATAATCTCTCTCTCCACATCGCCCATCTCCATCACGGATTCCGGGGCAGTGAGGCGGATGAAGATGTGCGATTTGTCCAGGCCACAGGGGACTCCCTCGGTATCCCTCTGCACACTGAATATGCAGATATCCCGTCTTATATCAAAAAGGCGCGCCTGTCTAAGCAGGCAGGGGCGCGCGAGGTCCGGTATCAATTCTTTTACAGGGTAGCTAAAGAGACCGGGGCGAACAGGATTGCCCTGGGTCACACAGCAGATGACCAGGCAGAGACCCTGCTGATGAGGCTCCTCAGAGGTTCCGGGCCTCACGGTCTATCCGGCATCCCCCCAGTCAGAGATAAGATCATAAGACCCCTGATAGATCTGTCGCGGGAAGAGATCATGGGGTTTCTTTCAGAGAGGAAGATAAGGTACCGGATTGACTCTTCAAACCGGAGCACCGTTTATCTGAGGAATAAGATACGCATTGACCTTATTCCGTATCTTGCCAAAGAGTATAACCCCAATATTAGGGATACATTAATGCGAAACCTGAAGATATTGAGGGACGAAGATATGTTTCTCGATCAATATATAAAAAAGATATATCCAGGGGTTGTTATCAGCGAATCGAAGGAATCGGTGCAATTTGATGTGAAGAGGCTTTCTTCCTTAGTAGACCCGGTCAGGAGAAGGATATTGCGGTACGCCGTAGAATCTATGGCAGGGGAAGAGGCGGTTTTATTATCCTTCAAACACGTTGAGGACTCGATATCCCTTCTCGACAGCGGCGAGGAGGGAGAGATTCATCTGCCTGGTGGCCTTATTGCAAAAAAGGAGAGGGATTCCTTCGGCGTGTATTTAAAGGCGGGTGTAGTCACACATACCCCCCCCTATGCCTATCCTGCTGCCATGCCTGGCGATACGGTAGTGCCTGAGGCTGGGATAACCATTAGCACGGCCATCCTGGAGGGTATTCCCGATGATAAAGAGGG
Organism: Nitrospirota bacterium; assembly: GCA_023248395.1. Classification (GTDB taxonomy): domain Bacteria; phylum Nitrospirota; class 9FT-COMBO-42-15; order HDB-SIOI813; family HDB-SIOI813; genus JAHFEQ01. The sequence goes on along the minus strand of JAHFEQ010000072.1, from coordinate 116 downwards.
GATGGAACACGGCCGATATAAGGCATGTTTTGATATGGGGAAATTTTCTCTGCCGCTGACTATTCGCAACCGGATTGCCGGCGATTTTTTTTGTCCGAAAGGTATGGGTGGCAGGA
>JAHFEQ010000071.1:1386-10247 GCA_023248395.1 Nitrospirota bacterium | reverse complement strand
ACAGGAGAGGATTATAGAGGCCATAAGATCCCGGAACTGCGTATATTGCAGGCCGTCAAAGAAAATCCTGATATTGGCATGGCGGGTATCAGAGGCCGCAGTGATCTTGACCCTGCAGAGATCAGCTCTGCAATCGGGACGTTAAAAGATAAAGGGATCATTAAGATTGCCCCAGGCGGACGCCTCGAAATTGCAGACGAATCAGCGCTCTCTGAGTTCGGGGAGGTTCAGCGTTTAGTTGCCATGGTGGGTGAGCGTGGCGGGGTTGATCTATCGGAACTTCCTGAGAGAGAACAGGGTATCATAGAGGGGCTTCATAGAAAGAGGGGAAAGACCAGAGGGATCTTCAGAGTAGATGAAAAGATAAGCCGGACGTATCAACTTACAGACATAGGTATAAAGATACATTCTGAGGTCTTGCAGAGGGGAAGGCCTCCCGATGAGATATCGCAACTGACCCCGGAAATGTTAAAAGATGGCTCCTGGGAGGGGAAGTCCTTCCGGAAATATAATATCACCCTGCCGCCGCCGAGGATTACTACCGGGAGAAAACATCCGTATAAAGAGTTCCTGGACCATGTGAAGTATAAACTCGTTGCTATGGGCTTTGAAGAGATGCGGGGAGGACTCTTAGAGAATGAGTTCTGGAATATGGATGCCCTCTACATGCCGCAGTTCCATCCGGCCAGGGATATACACGATGTCTATTATGTGAAAGGACCTAAATCCTCGAAAGAGATTGAAGAGCCGTTTCTATCCAATGTATCGAAGGCCCATGACTCTGGAGGAGATACAGGATCACGGGGGTGGCAATATACGTTTGATATCGATAAGGCAAAGCGCCTCATGCTGCGGAGTCAGGGAACGGCGGTCTCAGCCAGGACCCTGGCAAGCAACCCCAAGATCCCTGGAAAGTATTTCTCAATCGCCCGCTGTTTTCGATATGAACAGGTGGATGCCACACATGCCCAGGATTTTTTCCAGATAGAGGGGATCGTTTTAGGTGAGGATATCAATTTCAGGACACTCCTGGGCCTCCTTGAACTCTTTGCCTTAGAGGTTGCAAAGGCAAAGGAGATCGAGTTCCTGCCTGCCTATTTCCCCTTTACAGAACCCTCTGTGGAACTCCATGTGAAACATCCAAAGCTCGGATGGATGGAGCTTGGCGGGGCGGGCATCTTCCGGCCTGAGGTCACGATACCCCTTGGTGTGGATGTCCCTGTAATCGCCTGGGGGCTCGGGCTTGACAGGATGGCCATGGTTGCCCTCGATATCCATGATATCAGAGACCTCTTTTCAGCTAATTTAGATATGATAAGGACGAAGCGGACGCAGTGGCTGTGAGCAGGTAGCAGGATGTAGCCGCAGGCTTTAGCCTGCGTCCTAAGCTTAGAAGTTAGAAGTAAGATATACAATGTAAAGGAACAGATAAGTGCCAACGATCAGCATAAAGAAGAAAGACCTTGAATCCCTCATCGGGGTATCCTTATCCCTGCAGGAGGTAGAGCATCATCTTCAATGGGTGAAGGGGGAGTTCAAGGGATATGATCTTAAGAGTGATGAACTAAGGGTAGAGCTCAGTGACAGTAACCGGCCAGACCTCTGGTGCAGTGAAGGGATTGCCAGGCAGATTAAAGGGAAGCTGACGGGTGAGTGGGGGGAGTATCCATTCTTCAACTCCGGGGAGGCAGAGAAGGTTGGTCAGATCGTCGTATCTGACGGGATGAGGGAGATCAGGCCATATGTCGGCGGTTTTACGGCAACAGGTATCATGGTGGATGAAGAGATGCTTGTCCAGATGATCCAGACCCAGGAGAAGATCTCCGAGATATTCGGCAGCAAGAGGAGAAGGATTTCGATAGGGATCTATAACCTGTCGAAGATAAAATTCCCTGTTTTTTACAAGGCGGTACGGCCAGAGGAGACCTCCTTTATCCCGCTCGGTTTTGAGGAAAAGATGGATTTAAAGGAGATCCTCGAAGGCCATCCCAAAGGCCAGATCTATGGAGAGATACTGAAAGGGATGGAGAGATACCCTATCCTGGTGGACAGTAAGGATAATGTCCTGTCATTTCCGCCTGTGATCAACAGCAGGGAGGTGGGGGAGGTGAAGGCAGGGGACAGGGAGCTCTTTGTTGAGGTGACAGGCCTTGATATAAGGCTTGTGCTCCTTGTGCTGAATATCCTGGCCGTCAATCTTTATGACAGAGGGGGGCGGATAGGGAGAGTAGAGGTGGTCTATCCTTATGACACGGAATTTGGCAGGAATATGGATATCCCATATGAGTTTACTAAGCCGGTGAAGCTTTCCCTCAGGGATGTGGAGAGGGTTATGGGAGAGCGGCTCAGTATGGATGAGATTTCAAGTCTGTTGGACAGTTATGGCCACTGGGTCAGGAAGCGGGATGATCTGTTGGAGGTAACTCCTCCGCCATACAGAGATGACATCATGCATCCCATAGATCTCTGTGAGGATATTGCTATCAGCCGTGGTTACAACAGTTTCAATCCTGTAATGCCTTCTCAGATGACCGTAGGGGGGCTGAGTGATATTGAATTATTCTCAGATCTGATCAGGGGGTATATGACAGGTTCGGGATTCCAGGAGATCATCTCAAATATATTGACCTCAAGGGAAGATATTTTAGGCAAGATGCTTCTTGGTGAGGAAAAGGTCGTCGAGGTGGATAATGTGATGTCATTGAGCTATTCCGTGCTGAGACACTGGATCCTTCCATCTCTCCTGAGGGTAGAGGAGGCAAGCACGGAAAGTTTCTATCCCCATAAGACCTTTGAGGCCGGTGAGGTTGCTATAGATGATGAGACAAACAATCTTTCAGGAAATACCCTCATCAGGTGTGCGGCACTCCTATCCCACCCTGCGGCAAACTTCTCAGAATCTCACGCCATCTTAGAGTCCCTCATGTATTATCTGCAGATAGAGTACAGGTTAGTTCCCGGGGATCACCCCTCTTTTATCGAAGGCAGGATGGGGTGGATCTATGCAGGCGACGAGGTGGTTGGACTTATCGGTGAAATACATCCCCGCGTCCTTACCGGCTGGGACATACACATGCCCTGCAGCGCCTTTGAAGTAGATGTCGATAGGCTTTTGAAAATATATCAGGCGCACTCCTGACTCTATCTAGCCCTCAGGGTGGGCTTAGTCGCCTCTCTGGCAAGGAGGAATAGTGTTAGCTTTCTGAAACCGATGAAGCCGATGATTGCCCCCACATAGAACCAGAATCCCCCCAATGATGAGGTGACGGTCCCGGACACAATCCCCACAATGATCGAAATCGCATCCATGGTAGGTGACAGCGGCTCGATGACCTGCAGGTGTTTTTGTGAATTCTGCCATGGCCTCCTTTCGTACTCCCTGCGAGGGGTGATCTGCGAAACGGCTGGGCTGGCCGTGTCAGCCAAAACACCTTCTTTACAGATATCGATACATTGCATGCACTTTATGCATTCCCGGCTGACTACCTTACCGTTGTAATGATATATCTCGCGGCTCACGTCGATCCCCTGGGCGCAGTTATTAGAGCACTTACGGCACCCTGTGCAGTCACCCACTCGTGTTATCTTCTTCTGAAACGGATTCAGATTCATCAGCCCGGAGAACAATACCGCATAGGGGCAAAGGATACGGCAAAAGGCCCCCTGACCATAGAAATAGTTCATGACGAAGCTGATGACGAACAGGATGAAGAGTATCGCTCCGAAGACGAGGAGACAGTCTGTGAACGCTAAGCTTATGTGTGTATTGATGCGAGCGCCCTGCGCAAAGAGCTTACCTCCGTAGCCGGGAAGGTCCGCCATCGGACGAAGCGGTTCAGGGTTCATATCGAGATGAAATTTACCCGACATCCAGAAGAAAAAGACAGGGGTCAGGAGAATTGCCAGCGCAATACCCCTGAAGGTCCAGTGAAACCCAGTGGTTAACAGTATGTTTCTGTCACGAAGTTTCCTGTATTCCGTAAGCCCTATCTTTACCATCACCCAATCAGCCAATTCTATAGCCCCCCTTAGATGGCAAAACCATCCGCAGAAGAGTCTGCCGAATAAAGGGATCGACAGTAGAATCATAGCGACCATAATAGCAGCTGAGTTAATACGTCCGGCAGCCAGGGAAAGTACACCGACCATGGCCGTCTTACCCCAGATTTTCTGGTTTAACATGTACCAGGCAAGCATGTGAAATACAATGTAAACGTGAACCCCGATCAAGAAGAACCTTCTCAAACGCTGGTGGCGGCTCCTAAAAGACTGTTTTTCAGCTTCTTTATCCATAATCGTATTTTCCCTTTCCCTTTCCCTTTCCACTTCCATACACTGAACATTGTTAATAACTCCTGTCATAATCAATGTTCAGTGTATATATTACTGCAAAATGTGCGCCAATTATTTGACTAATCGCCAATTTATTATCGTTCCGCCAATTAATTGATTTGCTACGGTAGGGTTAATAACCCGGCAAATAGATTCTAAAGAAAGGGGGGCACCCTCTTACATCTACATTACAAACGCCGGCTCAAACTGGTTAAGCCCCTCCCTATATATCAGTGAAGGGTATCCGTTTCTGTTTAATTAAAAGGTATAATGTGATAAATTATAAAAAGTGCATAGAAAAGGGGACAATGATGTTTAAGGCCAAGAGTCTTTTATATATTGGGATGTTATTGCTTATGACAGGTCTTATTGCCTTCCTTTATTCCCACAAGCGCCTGATCGAAGTTAAGGTTGTTAAAGCAAAGAGGGGGATGATTGAGAGGACTATTACTGGCGTGTCCAGCGGTACGGTGGACCCTTTGAGGAGGGTACGGCTTCAGGCATTGCTGCCTTTAAGGGTTAAAGAGGTCAATTTCAAAGAAGGGGATCGTGTTAAAAAAGGGGACATTATCGTCAAGCTGGATGATTCAGAGGTCAATATAAAACTTGATCTTCAAAAGGCTGCCCTCACCGGGGCAGGATTAAAGCTCCGCGAGATAGAGGAAAGACACAGGCTTGCGACACAGAATTATGAGAGGTTTAAAAAACTCTTTGAAGAGGGGGTTATCCCTGACAGCACCTTTGATGAAGCCGGGAGTCAATTTACTACGACAGGGAAGGCCTATGAGATTGCCAGGAATGCGGTGTATGAGGCAAGTCTCGGTGTCAGACTTACGGCGGAAGAGCTTGAGAATACCAATATACGCGCCACCTTTGATGGACTCATATCCTTTTTAGATGCAACTCCCGGGGAGTTTCCGTCCTATCCAGGATATACGGGTTTGGAGGGGGCTGCCCTGTCTCAGTCAACCCTCTCTGCCTCGGAGACAAAACCATTCTGCGAGATTATTGATGACTCGGTTTTAAAAGTGAAGGTGCCTTTCGATGAGGTAGATGCCATGAAAATAAAACCGGGTCAGCATACAAGAATTACGAGTGATACGGCCCCGGGAAAAGTCTTTGGAGGTGAAGTGGCCTATGTCTCTCCAGTCGTGTCAAAGACCCTCGAACAGAACCGTACTGTTGACGTTGAGGTGGATATCGATAAAACAGAGGGAGATCGGTTGCCTGTGGGGGCATCTGTTGATGCAGAGATCATCCTTGAAACAAAAGAGGGGGTCCTTATCGTTCCTACGAATACCGTGATAGAGAAGGAAGGGAAAAGGTTTGTTTATGTTATTGAAGGGGATATTATCAGGAAGAGGGGGATAAAAACAGGTATCTCAAATTGGGAATATACCCAGATCTTTGACGGATTGAAGGAAGGGGAGAGGATTATAACGTCCTTAGATGTGGAAGGTATCGAAGAGGGGAGACGGGTGACGGTCAGGGATGGAGAGTAGGGATTTAATATATCTTGAAAATGTAAAAAAGGTCTACGGCCTCGGTCCTGTCCAGGTGAATGCCTTATACCATATCAATCTTAAGATATCTTTTGGCGAATTTGTGGCGATTCTCGGGCCATCCGGCTCAGGAAAATCCACACTGATGAACATCATAGGATGCCTCGATCGCCCCACCGAAGGGAGATACTTACTGGAGAATATAGACGTCTCAGGTCTCAAAGACGAAGAGCTGGCCCGCATCCGTAACAGGAAGATAGGGTTTGTATTTCAGATGTTCAATCTTCTGCCGAAACATTCTGCCCTCGATAATGTCCAGCTCCCGCTTCTCTATTCCGGTATAGATCCGAAGGGGAGGAGAGAAAAGGGGTTATATATCCTGAGGAAGATGGGACTTGAGGGACGCTGGCATCACCGTCCCAATGAACTCTCTGGCGGAGAATGTCAACGGGTGGCCATTGCACGGGCATTGATTACTGAGCCTTCGATCCTTCTTGCAGATGAGCCTACAGGGAATCTTGACAGTAAGACGGGGGCGGATATCCTCTCTCTCTTCAAAAGGCTTAATCGTGAAGAGGGGGTTACTCTGATCATGGTTACCCATAACCCTGTGATTGCCAATGAGGCCGGGAGGAGGATCTACATCCAGGATGGTACAATTGCAGAGGATACGAAGCTATCATGAAGTTTATTGACTTTATCAGGCTTGCGCTTACTTCAATTGTAGAGAACCGGATTCGCTCCTTTCTTACGATGCTCGGTATTATGATCGGTGTGGGTTCTGTGATCTTACTGATCTCTATGACAACGGGTTTCAGAGAGTATCTGGTAAACCAATTTATGGGAATAGGGACAAATCTCATCATCATAAGCCCTGGAAAGACCGAGACCAAGGGCATAGGGCATCCTGGATTTGAAGGGGTTCAGAAAATGACCATCGGGGACACGATTGCATTAAGAAGGCATGCCACGGCACTGGATGGAGTCTCTTCCATTACCGCTGGTACTGCCGATGTGCGTTATGTAGACAGGGAGAGAAGGGCAATGATCATCGGGACCGATGAGGCCTTCATCAAGATAATTAATATTGGTGTGGACACCGGAAATTTCTTTACTGCAGATGATGTGGATGCCTCCCGGAGGGTCTGTACGATAGGTTATACTGTAAAAAATGAACTTTTTGGAGGCAGAAATCCCTTAGGGGAGATTTTAAAGATCGGAGGGTCAGGATTCAGGGTGATCGGGATTATGGAGCGGAAAGGGACATTTATGGGGACGGATGACTTTGATGATGTCGTTTATATTCCCGTGACTGCGGCTCAGAGGCTGTTTAATACAGACAGGCTTTTGGGGATAAGGGCGAAGGCCCGCAGTGCCGCCATGATCGATGAGGCAAAGGAGCAGGTCACGGGAATCCTTAAGAAGAGACATAACAACAAGGAGGACTTTACGATCCTCACTCAGGGCTCTCTTATCTCAAGCCTTCAGTCCATCCTCCAGACACTATCAGCCGTTCTTGCCGGTATTGCGGCTATATCTCTGCTGGTCGGGGGGATCGGGATTATGAATATCATGCTGGTATCTGTAAGGGAGAGGACACGGGAGATCGGGATCAGGAAGGCAGTCGGTGCAACGAGGAGGGATATCCTTTTTCAGTTTCTGATTGAATCCACAATGCTTAGCCTGATTGGAGGCACAGTGGGCATCTTCATCGCCTTTATCGGCGGGGTGATCCTCTCACGATTTCTTCCACAGATGCCTCCCGTCATGGAGCCCTGGATCGTTGCCCTTGCCACCCTTTTCTCTGGCAGTGTAGGAATATTTTTTGGTGTCTATCCGGCTTACAGGGCTGCCTATCAGGACCCCATAGAGGCCCTCAGATATGAGTAGGGGCATGTTGCAAGGTGCCCCTGCATTACGCGGCGGTTGCCTCTTTTACTGTCAGGGCAATCTTTGCAAATCCTGCCGGGTCATTTACCGCAATATCTGCCAGCACCTTTCTGTCTAAATTAATGCCGGTCTTTTTCAGGCCATTGATAAACTTGCTGTAAGAAAGCCCGTGCGGTCTTATCGCGGCATTGATCCTTACAATCCAGAGGGCCCTGAAGTTTCGCTTTTTCTGTCTCCTGTCACGATAGGCATAGCAGAGTGCATGGTCAACAGCCTCTGTCGCCGTTCTATAGAGACGGTGCCTGCCGCCCCAGTATCCTTTTGCAAGTTTTAATACCTTCTTTCTGCGACTGCGTGTCTTTGGTCCACCTTTTGCGCGTGGCATGAATAATTACCTCCTATTTAAAAATTCAAATTTCAAAAATCAAAATGACAACTATTTTTTATGCATACGGTATCAGTCTTTTTACATTCCTCTCGTTTGCCTTGTCTACAAGGGCGTCCTGTTTTAATACCCTTTTCCTCGTGGAACTCTTTTTAGTCAGGAGATGGCTTCCCGAAGCCTTACGCCGGACTACCTTCCCGCTTCCGGTAATCTTGAAGCGCTTTGCTGCCCCTCTATGTGTCTTTAGTTTGGTTCTGCTCATGTTCTCTCCCTTCCGAGGCTGGTCCTTCTGCTGCAATGGATTGTTCGGGTGATTTTTTTCCTTTTATCGATTCTGACTTTGGAGCAATGATCATGATCATATTACTGCCTTCCATCATGGGCGGATATTCTACCATTCCTATATCTTTTACCCCTTCGATGAAGGCATCCATAATAGGCCTTGCAGAATCCGTATGCGCCCGTTCCCTTCCCCTGAAGGTAATGGTCACCTTTGCCTTGTTTTTATCTTCTAAAAATCTTCTCACGTTACGGATTTTGATCTCCAGATCGTGCTTATCCGTATAGGGCCTTACCTTGACTTCCTTGAGCTGCATACTCCGCTGATGCAGTCTTGCCCCATGTTGTTTCTTTGCCTGATCATATTTATACTTCCCAAAGTCCATGATACGGCAAACAGGGGGTTTCGCGGTAGGGGAGATCTCAACCAGATCGAGCCCGTGCTCGTCCGCCTTTTTTATGGCCTGTAATAT
>JAHFEQ010000071.1:0-1286 GCA_023248395.1 Nitrospirota bacterium | reverse complement strand
TATTATAAGTTAATTATTTATTCTTGACAAGTTCTCTTTTTTAACCCTGTCTATGGCATCAGAAAGGGGCATGGTTCCCATATCCCCTTCCTTTCTCATCCTTAGAGAGACTGTAAGGGATTCTGCCTCCCTCCCCCCAACGATAAACATGTAGGGGATCTTTTCCATCTGGGCTTCGCGTATCTTAAATCCGATCTTCTCATTCCTTGCGTCCACTTCCACCCGGACTCCTTCATGACTCAGACGGGATTTTACCTCGGTTGCATACTCATTCTGCCGCTCCGTGATAGGCAGAACCTTTACCTGCACAGGGGAGAGCCATAATGGGAATGCGCCTGCGTAATGTTCTATCAGGATTCCAAAGAACCTCTCCAAAGAACCCATCAGTGCCCTGTGGATCATAATCGGTTGATGTTGTACCCCGTCATCTCCAACAAATGACAAAGAGAATCTGTCGGGGAGGTTAAAATCGACCTGGATCGTGGTGCACTGCCAGGCACGATCTAACACGTCTTTTATCTTGATATCTATCTTTGGTCCATAGAATACCCCTTCACCCGGGTCAATCTGATAGTTCAGTCCTTTGGTCTCAAGGGCCTTACTCAAGGCTGTTGTGGCCCGCTCCCAATTCTCTGCAGTCCCCACGAATTTATCCGGTCTTGTTGAAAGATAGATATCGTATCTGTCAAATCCAAAGGCAGCGAGGATATCGACTGTAAAATCCAGTATGGACAATATCTCATCCTCTAACTGATCAGGACGGCAGAATATATGGGCATCATCCTGGGTGAAGCCCCTGACCCTCAGGAGACCATGTAAGACCCCGGACCTCTCATATCGATATACAGTGCCCAGTTCCGCCCACCGGATCGGGAGGTCCCGGTAACTGTGGATTTTGGTCTTATAGATCATGATATGAAACGGGCAATTCATTGGTTTTAACTGAAAGTCCTGTCCCTCAATCTCGATAGGGGAATACATATTCGCCTGATAGAACTCGGTGTGTCCGCTTGTCCTCCAGAGGTCAAGCTTTGCCACATGAGGAGTATAGAGCAGGCTATATCCATGACGAAGATGTTCCTCTTTCCAGAAGTCTTCTATCCCCTTACGGATGACGGCGCCCTTGGGATGCCATAGGATCAGGCCTGCCCCAATCTCATCCTGTATGCTGAAGAGATCTAATTCTTTTCCAAGTTTCCGGTGGTCTCTTTTCTTTATCTCCTCTAATTTATTCAGATAGCTGTCGAGTTCTGACTGGCTCGGGAAGGCCGTCCCATAGATTCGCT
>JAHFEQ010000021.1:25449-28095 GCA_023248395.1 Nitrospirota bacterium | reverse complement strand
GTCTCCTACTTTTTAGGCTTGGAAGGATTTGAAGTAACGACGGCAGGGGATGGAGTTGCTGCCCTGGAAGCGGTCGAGAGGCTTTTGCCAGAGGTGATACTTCTTGATCCGGATCTCGCCGCTATAAACGGCGTAGAGGTTAGCCGGCTGATCCATGAAAAGTCTCAGTTTAAAAATATACCCATACTCTTTCTTGTCAGCAGCAAGGACTCTCTCTCAAAAATGGATAAAGAGATACCCACAGGATATGGAGTGATCCATAAGCCAATCGATCCTACCCGGATGGTCAATACCATTAAAGAATATATGGAGAAGGCGTCACCACCTGCCATAGAGAAGGAGGAATCTGTACGTATCGAGGAACTGTTAGGGTGGGAGGTTAGCGCCATACCGGAGAAACCTGAAGGGCGGCCATTTCCGGAGGACGACCTGGGAGGATTATTTGTTAAAAAAGAGATGACAGAAGAGGCAACGGTGGAAAAAGTTCCTGGGGGTGTTGAGGCCGATTTAAGGGGCAGGATCTCCGATGAGATGATAGAAAGTATAATCAGCAAAATTGCAAGAGATACGATAGAGAGAGTGGCCTGGGAGGTCGCTCCAAAGATTGCAGAAGAAGAGATCAGGAGAGAGATAGAGAGACTCAAGAGCGGGGATGAATGACAGGATAATGACAGAATTAAGCAAGATCTATAATCCCAAAGAGGCAGAGGATAAATGGTATAACTTCTGGGAAGAGAAAGGATATTTTCAGGCTGGCCGTAAAGCTGACTCACCGTTATTTTCTATAGTAATCCCACCCCCGAATATCACGGGTTCACTCCACATGGGGCATGCCTTAAATACGACCTTACAGGATATCCTTGTGCGATGGAAGAGGATGTCCGGGTATAATACCCTCTGGCTTCCGGGTACAGACCATGCTGGTATCGCTACTCAGAATGTCGTGGAGAAGCAGCTTGCCGCAGAAGGGCGCAACAGGAAAGATTACGGGAGGAAGGGGTTTGTTGAAAAGGTATGGGAGTGGCGGGAACATTATGGCCGTACGATCATCTATCAGTTAAAGCGCCTGGGTGCCTCCTGTGACTGGAGCCGGGAGCGGTTTACGATGGATGAGGGGATGTCGAGGGCTGTGCGCGAGGTCTTTGTGCGGCTCTATGAGGAGGGTCTTATTTATCAGGGGAATTATATTATCAACTGGTGTCCGCGATGCATGACCGCGCTCTCTGACCTCGAGGCAGAACATGAAAATATCCATGGAAAATTGTACCACCTCCGCTATGCCCTTACCGATGGCTCAGGAGCCCTGACCGTAGCCACGACAAGGCCGGAGACAATACCCGGTGATACAGCAGTTGCCGTAAACCCTGCGGATGGCCGGTATAGCCGTTTCATAGGAAAGGGTGTATTCATCCCGGTTGTTGGCAGAGAGATACCGGTGATTGCGGATGATGTGGTGGACATGGAGTTTGGGACCGGTGTATTGAAGATAACCCCTGCACATGACCCTTATGACTTTGAGGTAGGGAATAGACATGGGCTTCTGAGACTGAAGGTGATGACGGATGATGGCAGGATGAATGATGCCGCAGGGGCGTATCAGGGGATGGACCGGTTTCAGTGCAGGAAGGCGATATTGAAGGATCTTTCAGAGAGAGGAGACCTTGTCAAAGAGGAGGACCATATCCATGCTGTCGGCCACTGTTACCGGTGTAAGACGATTATAGAGCCCAATGTATCCATGCAATGGTTTGTCAGGATGAAGCCGCTGTCTGAACCCGCGATCAAGGCGGTAGAAGAGGGGGCAGTTACGTTTATCCCCAAGGGATGGGAGAGTACCTATTTCGACTGGATGCACAACATCCGGGATTGGTGTATCTCGAGGCAGATATGGTGGGGGCATCAGATACCTGCCTGGTATTGTAATCATTGCGGGAAGATTACGGTAGACAGAAATGATCCTGAATCATGCAGACATTGTGGAAGTCAGGACATCCGGCAGGATGAGGATGTCCTCGATACCTGGTTTTCTTCAGCGTTGTGGGCATTCTCGACCCTGGGCTGGCCTGAAGAGACTGAAGACTTAAAGCGGTTCTATCCCACATCGGTGCTTGTCACTGGCTTTGACATCCTCTTTTTCTGGGTCGCCCGCATGATGATGATGGGGCTTAAATTCAGGGGGGATGTCCCCTTCAGGGAGGTTTGTATCCATGCCCTGGTCAGAGATGCTGAGGGTCAAAAGATGAGTAAGTCGAAGGGGAATGTCATTGACCCGCTTGATATTATGGACAAGTATGGTACCGATGCCCTCCGGTTTACCTTGGCATCGATGTCCTCACCAGGACGTGATATAAAACTCTCTGAGGAGCGTATAGAGGGATACAGAAATTTTGCCAATAAGCTATGGAATGCCGCAAGATTCATCATCATGAATTCAGCGGGGAACCCTGCCGTCGATCCTGCAGTACTGTCACTCCCTGACAGATGGATACTGAGCCGTCTGAATAAGACTGTGGCTGACGTCACAAAGATGTTAGGCGAGTACAGATTTGACATGGCGGCGAATACAATCTACAGTTTTTTCTGGCGTGAGTTCTGTGACTGGTATGTAGAACTTGCAAAGATACAGTTATCTGAGGGTGGACAGAG